>JBOGAI010000230.1:0-17154 GCA_051655665.1 Erysipelotrichaceae bacterium
GTGGAAAAAATACTCGTTGAAGACGACCACGTGGTCGGGGTTTGTATGAGTGATGGGTTAACGCTCAAAGCACCTGCTGTTATTTTGACGACGGGGACGTTTATGGGGTCCAAAATCATGGTTGGACATACCATCACACTGGAAGGGCCCGACCAAGAACCCACCACAACCAAACTGACCCAAAGTTTGCACGAGCTCGGCATTCATACGTTCCGCTTGAAAACCGGAACCCCTCCGCGTGTCCTGACGGACAGCATCGATTTCAGTAAAACCGAGGTGCAGCCGGGAAGCGATTATTTTGTAAGCTTTTCCTATGATACCCAAGAAATCTTGCCTTTTGCAGAGCAAAAGGTATGCTATTTGACCTATACCTCTGCAAAAACCCATGAAATCATCAATGCTCATTTGCATGAATCGGCAATGTATTCAGGGATGGTAGAAGGAGTGGGACCGCGCTATTGCCCAAGCATCGAGGATAAATTGGTGCGTTTTGCAGACAAACCGCGTCATCAGTTGTTTTTAGAACCGGAATCACGTCAACTGGACACGACCTACATTCAAGGATTTTCTTCATCGATGCCACGTCACATTCAAGATGAAATGGTGGCAAGTTTGCCTGGTTTGGAAAACGCCAAAATTGTACGTTATGCATATGCAATTGAATACGATGCGATTGATCCGGTACAGCTGAAGCCGACCTTGGAAAGCAAAAAGATTTCTGGATTGTACAGTGCTGGGCAAATCAATGGAACTAGTGGGTATGAAGAGGCAGCCGGACAAGGCTTGCTGGCGGGGATCAATGCCGTGTTGAAGCTGGATCAAAAAGAACCATTGATTCTAGGGCGCGATGAAGCATACATCGGGGTCATGATCGATGATTTGGTTACCAAAGGCACCCAAGATCCGTATCGCTTACTGACCAGCCGTGCCGAATATCGTCTATTGTTGCGTCATGACAATGCCGACCAGCGCTTGAGCCGATATGGGTATGAGTTGGGTTTGATTTCAAACGAGCGTTTTGCCCGTTATGAACAAAAGCTGGAACGCATTGCGCAGGCAAAAACAGTACTAGAGACGACACGTTTTACTCCCAAATCCAGCATCAATGCGCAGCTGGAAGCGCGCGGCATTGATACCCTGAAGGAAGGGATTAGTGCAATGGAGCTGTTAAAGCGTCCCAATGTGACAATGGACTGGTTGTCTGCGTACTGTGAATTGTGTGTGCAGCCAGACATTGCCCAACAAATTGAGATTGATGTGAAGTACGAAGGGTACATCAAAAAAGCCCGCAAGGAAGCCGATCGCTTGCGTGCGATGGAACGCATGGTATTGCCGGCGGACTTGGATTATAATCAAATTGAGCATTTATCACTAGAAGGGCGCCAAAAACTAAGTTTGGTCAATCCGCTTACCATGGGACAGGCCAGCCGCATCGGTGGTGTATCACCAAGCGACATTACTACGTTGGCGATGTATTTGGAACTCATGAAACGAGGGTCATAAGGGACCGTAAAAAAGGGGAAACAATGGAATATCAAATCAAAGGAAATAATGTGCCTGTTGTAGAAATCAAACTGAATCAAGGCGAAAAAATGATTTCGCAAAGCGGTGGCTTGGCCTGGATGAATGATGCCATCAAGATGGATACCAATATGCGAGGCGGCTTTGGAAAAAGTTTGGCACGCATGTTTGGGGGAGAATCGTTGTTTATGAGCACATTTACGGCAACGCGCAACGATGCAATGGTGACCTTTGCGTCGGGGTTTGTCGGCAATATTTTGCCGTTGCAAATCACGCGCCCCATCATTGCCCAAAAGACCGCTTTTTTGTGCGGACAAGACCAAGTCAATTTGGATGTAGTGTTCACCAAGAAATTTACCTCAGGCCTCTTTGGGGGAGAAGGATTCATCCTTCAACGCCTAAGTGGTTCGGGAATGGCTTTTTTGGAAATTGATGGAGACATCATCGAATTGGAATTGTCCAGCCACGATCGCTTGCGTGTGGATACCGGACATATTGCCGCTTTCGAGGACAGCGTCCAATACAATATTGAGGTTGTTGGGGGCATGAAGAATATGCTGTTTGGCGGGGAAGGACTGTTCTTGGCCACCCTAAGTGGTCCAGGAAAGGTGTACTTGCAAACCATGAACGTTGCCGATTTGGCGAACAAGCTGATTCCCTATATCCCACGACCTAGCAATTCATAAACCAAAAGGAGATGGACAATCTCCTTTCTTTTATCGGCAATCCTTGAATTGTGTGGTCGGACACCACGAAATCTCGGCATCTTGCCCCAATCCAATGATTTCCCATGATTTGCGACATCCTTAAGTTTGAGTTTCCGGTTCGCTTTATGGTATAATCAACCCTGTTATGAATTGGCACAAATGGAGGTGTTTGCATGATTGGATGTAATAATGTAAGTGTCAAATTTGGTACGCGTACCTTATTTGATGAAGTAAATATCAAATTCGTGAATGGGAACTGTTATGGTTTGATCGGAGCGAATGGAGCAGGGAAATCTACATTTCTAAAAGTATTGGCAGGAGACATTGAGGCGACAACGGGTGATGTTTATCAAAACAACAACGAAACGTTGTACATGTTGCGCCAAGACCAGTTTGCCTATGACGAACATGTGGTATTGCAAACGGTATTGATGGGAAACCAAGCATTGTGGAACTGTATGCAGGAAAAAGATGCCATCTACATGAAAGAGGATTTTTCAGAAGAAGATGGAATGAAAGCAGCAGAACTAGAAGGCTTATTTGCCGAGCTAGACGGGTGGAATGCCGAGTCCAACGCGGCCTCTTTGTTGAATGGCTTGGGGGTAAGCACCGAATTCCACGAAGTGTACATGAAAGAGTTGACCCCATCTCAAAAAGTAAAAGTATTGTTGGCGCAGGCACTGTTTGCCACCCCTGATACATTGTTGCTTGATGAGCCGACCAACAACTTGGACATTAAGGCAATTGCGTGGTTGGAAAACTTCTTGGTGAACTACGAAAAAACGGTCATCGTCGTATCCCATGACCGTCACTTTCTAAACAAAGTATGTACGCATACAGCGGACATCGATTTTGGGAAGATTCGCATTTATGCCGGGAACTATGATTTCTGGTACGAATCTTCGCAACTCGTTGCGAAACAGTTGGCAGATTCCAACAAGAAAAAAGAAGAAAAAATTAAAGAATTGGAAGAATTCGTACGTCGTTTCTCTGCCAATGCCTCCAAATCCAAACAAGCGACTTCCAGAAAGAAAATCTTGGATAAAATTGTCCTGGATGACTTGGCTGTGTCCAATCGCAAATATCCATTTATCAACTTCAAACCGGAACGCGCAAGCGGACGTCAAATTTTGAACGTGGAAAATTTGATGTTGGAAGTGGATGGAGAAGTAATGTTTAAAAACGTCTCGTTCACAATGATGAACGACGACAAAGTGGCCCTTTTAGGGGATCCACTCAAAACCAGCTATTTGTTGAAAGTGTTGGCTGGGGAATTGGAACCAACAAGTGGAAAAATCGAAGTGGGTCAAACCATTACGTCAAGCTACATTCCCAACGACAATTCCAGCTATTTTGGTGGAAAAGAAAGTATTGTGGAATGGTTGAGCCAGTACACCAGTGTTGATGATATCGGCTTTGTGCGTGGCTTCTTGGGCAGAATGCTTTTCTCAGGAGAAGAAGCACTGAAAAGTGTGAACGTCTTGTCTGGGGGAGAAAAGGCACGCTGTATGCTTTCCAAAGCCATGTTGGAAGCACCAAACTTGTTGTTGTTGGACGATCCAACCAACCACTTGGACTTGGAATCGATCACCGCACTCAACAACGGTTTGATTTCGTACAACTCTGAATTGCTGTTCACTTCACATGACCATCAGTTCATCCAAACAATTGCAAATCGTATCATCGATTTGCGTGAAGACGGCATTATTGATCGTCGTAGTACGTACGATGACTATTTGGCGTCGGAATACAATTTGCAGGATTAGTCTTGTGAAAGGGAGGGAAACCTCCCTTTTTTTATGGTCTTTCGAACGGGAAATACGATGCGAAAAGCAAGGAAGAGGAGGAGGGAAAGACGCTTTGAAACAAGGGGAAAGAAAAGATAAAAAAATGCAGGAAAACGGGTGATTATTTATGAAATGTCCATAGCAAAAAAAGGTTGCATATGGTATCATAATTTATGTAAATATAAGGAGGAATCATCATGAAAAGTATTTTCAATACCAAGACAGTTGTCGCAACTGCATTGGGCGCAGCATTGTTTTGGGTTTTGTTTACGTTTGTGAAAATCCCATCTCCTGTTCCAAGCACACAAATTCAAACAGCGTATGGGGTAGCGGGTTTGTTTGGAGCATTATTTGGGCCGATTGCTGCAGGGTTAATCGCCTTTATCGGTCATGCCTTGTCTGACGTCTTCTCTTATGGGTCACCATATTGGAGCTGGGTCATTGCAAGTGGTGTCTCTGGGGTCATCATGGGATTGTATTTCTACCGTAATAAAGTAGCATTAGGGGAATTTGGAACCAAAGATATGGTAACCTTCAACGTCTTCCAATTGGCAGCAAACGTGGTTGCTTGGGTAGTGGTTGCACCAGTACTTGACATCTTGATCTACGAAGAAGTTGTAAGCTTTGCCTTTACACAAGGGATTGTCGCGGCAATCTCCAATATCATTGTCACAGGAATTATCGCAACGTTATTGTTGTTTGCCTACAGCAAGACACGTACCAAAGAAGGAAGCCTAACACGCGAATAACAAAAAGGAAAAAAATAGTAGGCAACTACTATTTTTTTATAAAGGTGGAATATGGAAAAAACAGCAATCATCTCATTTGAAAATTTCGGAATCAAGTACTTTTCACAAAGTGAACCGACGTTATACGACATCAACTTACATATTTATCCAGGGGAGAAAGTGCTCATCGTGGGTGGCAGTGGCAGTGGGAAATCCACCTTGTCCAACTGCATCAACGGACTTATACCGCACGCCTATCAAGCCAAAACGACAGGGTCGTTGCGCATTGATGGCAATGTTTCGGAAACGTCCTCCATTTTCAAACGCTCAAAAGTCGTAGGGACCTTGTTGCAAGACTCGGATGCACAATTTGTGGGCTTGAGTGTTGCCGAAGACATCGCTTTTGCAATGGAAAACGATAACCGCAACCAAGACGAGATGAAAGAAATCGTCGCCAAAGTGGCCGACATTGTCGATGTAAATGCCCTCTTGAAGCAAGAACCGCATGAACTTTCTGGCGGACAAAAACAACGTGTCGCCTTGGGTGGGGTGTTGGTTGACCAGGTCGAAGTGTTGTTGTTTGATGAACCGTTGGCCAATTTGGACCCGGCATCGGGCAAGAAGACCATCGCACTCATTGACGAGTTGTGCAAGACACAAAACAAAACCATCGTCATCATCGAGCATCGTTTGGAAGATGTTTTTTATCGTCATGTCGACCGCATCGTGGTCATGGATGCAGGGCGTATTGTTTGTGACGTGGCAATGAAAGAATTGCTGAAATCGCATTTGCTTATCGACCATGGACTGCGTGAGCCCCTCTACATTACCGCTTTGCGATATGCCAAGGTAGATTTGGATTTGATTGAAGGCATCGAACGCATCGATCAGCTGGATTTGAAAGAGCAGAAACAGTTGGTTCGTCAATGGTTGCTTGACCATCCGGCAAGCCATCCGGAACCAAACCATGCACCGCTTTTGGAACTGAAAAACGTGGACTTCCGCTATGACGATTCGCGTCTGATTTTGGACAATGTCAACTTTACGATTCACAAAGGAGAAATGGTGGCGTTGGTAGGGAAAAACGGTGCAGGGAAATCAACCATTTCCAAAGTCATTTTGGGGTTTGCACCCATTGAAAAAGGAAGCATTTCCATCAATGGAGAAGACCTGGCAAAACTCTCCATCAAAGAGCGAGCGCAAAAGGTAGGGGTTGTATTGCAAAGTCCGAACCAAATGTTGTCCAAAGCCATGATTTACGATGAGGTTGCGCTAGGGTTGCAATATGCCAAAGTCGATCCGGAAGAAATCGAGCGTCGAGTGCATGAGGCATTAAAAATTTGCGGATTGCTGCCATTTCGCAACTGGCCGATTTCGGCCTTGAGTTTTGGACAGAAAAAGCGCGTTTGTGTGGCCTCTATTTTGGTCATGAAACCAGAAATCCTAATCTTGGATGAGCCGACGGCGGGACAAGACTACAAGCATTACCACGAAATCATGGAGTTCTTGAAGGAACTCAATGCACAGGGACAAACCATCATCTTGATTACCCATGACATGCACTTGATGCTTGAATATACGGATCGCTCCATTGTATTGACCGATGGAAAGGTCATCAAAGATGCACCCGTGTATGAGGTCATGAGTGATGAAGCCATCATCAAAAGCGCCAATTTAAAAAAGACGTCCTTGTATACCTTGGCAAAACATGTGGAGGTCGATCCTCAAACGTTCATCGATAGTTTTATACAATATGAAAGGAAGCATGGGTATGAGTAACAAATTGTTCAACTACAAAGAAGAAAACACGCTCATTCACCGCCTTTCGGGTTTTACGAAATTGCTTGTCTTTTTGGTTTTGTCTTTTTCCGTCATGCTTTCGTATGACATCCGCTTTATTGCGCTGGTCGCACTCATCGGAATCATCGCGTTGCGCATTGCTAAAATCCGATGGAAACGCATCCGCTTAATGATTTATTATATGGGGGCGTTCTTGTTGCTCAACACCTTCCTGTCGTTTTTGTTTTCGCCTTTGGAAGGGGTCAGCATTTATGGAACCCAAACCAATTTGATTCACCTTTTTGGAAACTATACCGTTACCGTGGAGGAATTGTTTTACTTACTAACCAAAGCATCCAAGTATTTGGCTGCGGTACCGCTAGGGATCATGTTTTTGCTTACGACCAATCCCTCTGAGTTTGCAGCCTCCTTGCATCGCATCGGGGTATCCTACAAAATTGCGTATGCGGTGGCACTGACATTGCGCTACATCCCAGACGTGCAACGCGATTACACCCAAATTGCATTGGCAACCCAAGCACGTGGCTTGGATTTGTCGAGCAAGGAAAAAACATCGACGCGGATCAAAAATGCGATGGGGATTTTGGTGCCGCTGATTTTCTCTACCCTGGATAGGGTAGAATCGATTTCCAACGCCATGGACTTGCGTGGGTTTGGAAAATTGAAACAACGTAGTTGGTATTCTGCGAAACCGTTGCAAGCCTCCGATCGCTGGATGATTGCCTTTTCGATTGCGGTTTTTGCATTATCCATATATTTAACGGTGTTTGTCAACCAAAGCCGTTTCTTTAACCCATTTATGTAAAAGGAGATCTTATGAAGCCGATTTTAGTCTTTCAAACTGATTTTACGTATAAAGAAGGTGCCGTGTGCGCCATGTACGGTGTGGTAAAAAGTGTAGACCGTGAACTGGAAATTTTTGATGGCACCCACGAGATTCCCCAATACGATACGTATTCCGCAAGTTATCGTTTGTATCAATCCATGGGTTTTTGGCCAAAAGGGACCGTTTTTGTCAGCGTGGTGGACCCCGGCGTGGGGACCTACCGCAAGGCGAGCGTTGCCAAAACCAGTGATGGTTATTATGTAGTCAGCCCAGACAATGGTTCTTTGACTCACTTGGCAAAATGGGTGGGGATTGAAGAAATTCGTGAAATCGACGAAACGATCAATCGTCGTCCCGATTCACAATCCGTCGCCATTTTCCACGGACGTGACTTGTTTGCCTATTGCGCCGCTCGTTTGGCAAGTGGCATCATCTACTATGAAGAAGTGGGACACGCATACCCAGTAGAAGACATTCAGTGCTTTGATCTTTTCGAAGCACAAGCGCAACAAGTGGATGGAAAAACACTAGTACGTGGCTATTTGGAAATTTGTGATCCCAATTTTGGGAACTTATGGTCAAATATTCCACTGCGCTTATTTGAAGAAGTTGGCTTCGCGTATGGGGATCATTTACTTGTGAAAGTGTATGAAGATGACACCCTGCGCTTTGAACAGACGCTTTTGTTTGAAAAGGCCTTTGGGTTTGAAGCGGTGGGAAAAGCGATGATTTACAACAATGAATTGACTAAGATTTCCCTTGCTTGTGTGCAAGCAAGTTTTATGGATACGTTCCACATCGGTTTTGGAAGCCAGTGGCAGGTAACGTTTGAAAAAGGAGAGCAGAAAGATGCGTAAACTGTTGTTGTTGCAAAGTGATTTTGGTTTGGTGGATGGGGCAGTTAGTGCCATGATGGGGGTTGCCTACAATGAGTGCAACGATTTGACCATCGAAAACTTAACACACGACATTACACCTTATAATATTTTTGAAGCGAGCTATCGTTTGGTGCAAACCGTCGAATATTGGCCAGAGGGAACTGTTTTTGTTTCGGTAGTCGATCCTGGTGTGGGCAGCGAACGCAAAAGTGTGGTCGCGAAAACGGCAAAAGGACACTATATCGTGACGCCGGACAATGGAACGTTGACGCATATCAAAAACAGCATGGGCATCGTGGAGATTCGTGAGATTGAAGAATCCAAACAACGCCGCGCCAATACGGAAAATTCTTATACTTTCCATGGCCGCGACTTGTATGCGTATGTAGGGGCTAAATTGGCTGCAGGTACTTTGGCATTTGAGGAAGTAGGCCGCGCGTTGAGTGTAGACCACATTGTGGAATGTGAATTGGCAGAAGTCAGCGTACAAGAAGAAGTCGTTACGGGAGCCGTTGACATTTTGGATGTGCGTTTTGGAAGCTTGTGGACCAACATCCCACGTGAAGACTTCTTGACATTGGGTGTCGAGTGGGGCGAAAAAGTAGAGGTCAGCATCTACAACTCTTCGACATTGGTTTACCAAAACAACATCATTTACGGACGCAGTTTCGCGGACGTCATGATTGGGTCAAGCATTGTATATGTTAACTCGTTGTACAATGTCGGGATTGCCATTAACCAAGGAAGCTTTGCGAAAGCATACAACATTGGAGTGGGCGCACACTGGAAAATTGAATTGCGCAAGGTTTCGCGCTAAACAAAGAAGACAATGGAATGCCATTGTCTTTTTTTATTTCTTTATAAAATCTTTATTTTTATCACCCGCCAATCTTTAGAACTATTGCCTATACTATAGTTATCGAAGGGAAGTGATGAGCATGATGGACAAGAAGAAAACAGTTAAAATCCTCTTGATCGTACTAGGGGTGGTTGCCCTTGTCAGTTTGTTGGGGAGTCAGTGGATGTTTTCCTTAGTGGAGACAATTGAAGAAACCAAAGGGTGGTTGCTTGAAATGGGTCTGTTAGGAAAGATACTGTTTGTCCTTTTGGTCATGTTGCAAGTCATTATCGCCTTTTTGCCAGGAGAACCGTTGGAAATTTTGGCAGGCTACTGTTTTGGGTTTTGGGAAGGAACATTTTTGTCACTTGTTGGAACAACCCTTGGAGGGGCAGTGGTGTTTTTGCTGGTAAAACGATATGGCATGAGCCTCGTGCGTGTCTTCTTTAGTGAAAAAGAGTTGGAAAAGGCGAATTTTCTCAAAGATTCCGAAAAAATGCGACGCAATGTTATCGTATTCAATACCATTCCAGGAACCCCAAAGGATCTTTTGGCATACATGGTAGGCTTGAGCGACATGCCACTGAAAACGTGGCTTGTCATCTCTGCCATTACCCGTATTCCAAGCGTCGTAACCTCAACTTTGGGCGGCAGTGCCATTGGGATGAACGAGTGGTGGGCGGCCATTGTCATCTTTTTCATTACGGCCGCTCTTTCCTTAATTGCACTTTGGGGGTATAATCGTTATTGCGCTAGGAGGGAAACAGCATGCAAAATAAATCGTATCGAAGCTACATCATCAATATCGCATTGATCGTGCTGTGTTCTGGGGGGATCACCTATCTCTTATTGCACGACCAATGGCAAGACGTCCTAAGCGTGTTGCAAAGTGTACACTTTTGGCCGTTTGTGTTGGTGTTATTGTATGCACAGTTGACGATGTTATGCTCTGGAAGCATCATTTCTTCCATCGTAAAGGTCTTTCATAAAAACTACCGTCTCAAAGACGGTTTGCTGTCCACCTTGGTGTTCAGCTTCTTTTCAGGTATTACCCCAAGTGCCACCGGAGGTCAGTTTGGTCAACTCTATGTCTTTTCCAAACAAGGCATTCACCTGGCAAAAGGGGCCTCAATCCTGTGGTATGACTTCATCTGCTATCAAATTGTCATGATTGCCTTCGTGGCAGGCCTATTGGGGGTTCAAATGTGGCTGTTTCCTGATTGGAATACCCCTTTTGATTTGCTCATTTACATCGGGTTTGTCATCCAAGCTTCCATTGTGCTATTGCTGCTGGCTATGGCCTTTATGCCGAACAGCGTGATTAAGGTAGCCCAAATGCTGCTCAACGCGACACGTCGCTTTTTCCCGGTGGCGAAACGTGAGAAGTGGGAACGTTATTTGATCGAACAAGTAACCGACTGTCAAACCCACATTGCCATGTTTTCTCGCAACTATCGCTTGCTTGGAAAGGTGCTGGCGATGAACGTATTGAAACTGCTGACCTATTACTCGGTGCCGATTATGGTTTGCTTGGCAATGGGGATTAAGATTGAACCGATGTTGTTCATCCAATTGCTTTCGTTGACGGCCTTTGTGTCGATGGCGGCTGCCTTTTTCCCCGTTCCTGGTGCAAGTGGGGGGACGGAAATGATTTTTACGTTGCTGGCAACCCCACTCATTGGCAATTCCATCGCCATGGCGGTGATGGTCATTTGGCGCTTGACGACGTATTATGCGACGACCTTGATCGGTGGGGTAGCTTTTGTTAGCTATCGCTTTATCAAACGACAACCACAAATGTAGACAAGACCCTGAACTCAGGGTTTTTTTTTGTTGCAAAAAAAAGACCCAACACATAGCATGTTGGGTGAATCCGGAAGCAAACCTTGAAAAAGGATTATGGCTGTAATGTTAGACAAGGGGGTGCTTCTTGGAAGGGGAATGATCCAAAGAATACATTTCATATAGGGAGGAATGGCAACTGCTGCACGATTTGGTACAACCGGCACATCCTCCTTTGCGCTTGCGCACACGTAGTAGCACAAGACATAAGGCGATAACGGCAAAGACAATGATAAAATCAATCATAGCGATCCCTCTTTCTAAAATAGGCGACTACCTACTTGATAAATCAAAAAGGCAATGACGTATGCTAAGGTTGTTTGGTAAATCAAGGCAAAGGCGGTCCATTTAACCGATTTCAATTCACTGCGCAAGGCACCGATTGCCGCAAAACAAGGAGAGGCCAACAAGACAAAGACCATAAAGGCGTAGCCTGCGATTGGAGTCAGCATACTTGAGAGCGCTTGGCTCAAGGCAACACCTTCGCCTGTGTTCAACAAGATGGCCAAGGTTGATACGATTTGTTCTTTTGCGACAAATCCAGTTAAGGTGGCGACACTCAACTCCCATGACTGAATGCCTAGTGGAGCAAAGAATGGAACCAATAATTGTCCCAAGGTAGCCAAAATACTTTCATTGGCCTCGACAAACTGCAATTGGAAGTTGAAGGATTGCAAGAACCAAATCAAGGTACAACCGATGAAGATGACGGTACCCGCACGCACGATGAAGGCGTTCGCTTGATTCATCATGGAACGCAGTACGCTGTAGGCTTGAGGCATTTTATAGTTGGGCAATTCCAAAATATAGGGAGAAACTTCTCCTTTAAACACCACCTTTTTCAACAACAAGGCGGATAGAATGATGGCAACAATCGAAATCATATACAGCGAAGCCGCCACAAAACTTGAATTCGGGAAGAAGGCTGCAATAAATAAGGCGAAGACCGGAAGTTTGGCGCCGCATGGTACAAATGGGGTCATGATGGCAGTCAAACGACGATCGCGTTCGTTTTCAATGGTACGAGTAGCCATGATGCCAGGAACCGAACAGCCTGTCCCAATAATCATAGGAATAAAGCTTTTTCCAGACAATCCCAAATTCATGAAAATACGGTCCATCAAAAAGGCAATGCGCGACATATAACCGGTATCTTCCAAGATGGCGATAAAGAAGTATAAAATCATGATCTGTGGTACAAAGCCCAAGACCGCTCCAACCCCTGCAATCAAGCCATCGACTACCAAGGAAATGACCCAAGGACTTGCGGCCATTGACGTCAAGAAGGTAGTGGTTCCCTCGGAAAACAGAGCAGTGAGTGACTCAATCCAACCGATGCTTGCATCCCCAACGGTCGTAATCGAGATGTAGTAGATCAACCACATAATCAAGAAGAAAATCGGCAGACCCAACCAACGGTGGGTCAATAAAGCGTCGACTTTCTTTGTGATGCTGGCATATTCTTGGTTTGGCTTATAGCAATCCTGGATGTGTTTGCTGATGTAGGCATAGCGTTGGTTCACGACGATGGCATCAAAGGTATCTTGATGCGTATGCTCCACACGACTGCGAGCGTCGTCAATGTCGGCATGGGTGCCAATCAAGGTCGTAGCCCACTTGTCTTTCTCTAAAATTTTCAAGGAGACATAGGAAAGGGGCAATACACTTCCTTCTTTTTCGCTACGCAAGTACGAAGCGCTTAGGGCTTGGGCTGCACGGACATCGTCACTGAACAAGGAAAGTGGTTCTGCGATTGTGGCGGTGTGCAACGCCTGATATAAGTTTTCAATCCCTGTGTTTTTCGCTGCCGAGATGGGCACGAAGGGAACATGGAAGTGTTTTTGTAAGGCAACGATGTCCAACGCATCGTTGCGTCGCTCTAAGATGTCCACCATGTTTAGGGCAACGACGACGGGCAACTCCATTTCAATGAGTTGGGTTGTCAGGTAGAGGGAGCGCTCCAAGGAAGACGCGTCCACTACGTTTAAAATGACATCGGGACGATTGCTGACCAAATAGTCACGGGTAATTTCTTCTTCCAAGCTCATGGATGAAAGGGAGTAGACCCCCGGCAAGTCGATGATTTCCACGTCTTTGTGATGTTTCATGAATCCCGATTTGCGCTCTACCGTCACCCCCGGCCAGTTTCCTAC
Source organism: Erysipelotrichaceae bacterium (assembly GCA_051655665.1). Lineage (GTDB taxonomy): Bacteria > Bacillota_I > Bacilli_A > Erysipelotrichales > Erysipelotrichaceae > JBOFMT01. Next base: position 13,081 of record JBOGAI010000230.1, read on the forward strand.
CGATTGGTTGGAACCGGTCAACTTGTTGAACAGGGACGTTTTTCCACTATTCGGATTTCCGACTAAGGCAATTTTCATTTATTTGACCTCCTTTACGATGATTTTGGAGGCTTCCGCATTGCGAAGTGTGAGAGAGAACCCACGCACTTCGATTTCAATCGGATCACCCAATGGTGCTTTTTTTCTCACCACAATCGGTGTATGTGTGGTCAGACCCATGTCCATGATGCGACGACGCATCGGATTTTCACATTCAATGCGTTCGATGATGACAGGCTGATTGATTTTTACTTTACTTAAGACTTGCATGCAGGCCACCTCTTTCTGATGTTAGCTTTAGTTAACAATCGAATTATACCAAAGTTGAATGCACCCGTCAATTCTAAGATTAAAAAAAGCAAGTTGAACGCAACTTGCTTAGGATTTATTTGGTTTTTTTTGTGAAGGCAACGAGCTTTTCGTAGGTCTCTTGCGATAAAATGTGTTCAATGCGACAAGCGTCTTTGTCCGCTACATCAGGGCTGACTTGCAACACTTCCATCAAAAATACTTTGATGTTGTGATGGCGTTCCAAAATGCTTTTGGCCATGGTTCTGCCCTTTGCGGTCAATTGTACACTACCATACGCCTCTTGGCTGATGAATTCTTTCTTCTTCAACAAATTCACTGCCTTGTTTACGCTAGGACGTGATACATGCATGTAATGCGCGATGTCGATCGAGCGGACCTCTCCGTCTCGTTCCAACATCAAGATGGCTTCCAAATAATTTTCTAAGGATTCTCCTAGCATACGTACCTCCAAACTCTATAGCCCTATTGTAACCCAAACCCCACCCAATATGCAAACCTGGAAATCATCGAGCATTCAATGAGGTCGTGCGGTGGATTTCTCAAGCATCTTGTGAACCAGCGCATAAAGGCAAAACTGCTCTAGGCGCAAGTCGTGCTTGACTTGGGTGATGCGACTATGGTATAAAAAGGGTGCCAATTATCAAGAGTTGGGGTAGAGAGTTAGCTCGATGACCCCATGCCAACCAGCTTTCGCAAGAAGGACAAGGTGGACCAGCTAACATCGATAAGAGATGCTTCCTAGCGAAAAAGGATCATGCCCTCTCTTATTGATTGGGCATTTTTTATATTCAGAAAGAAGGAAGTAGTATGAAACAAACATTTTTATTCACCAGTGAGTCCATCACCCAAGGACATCCAGACAAGATTTGCGACTTGATTGCAGACCACATTTTGGATGCGGCATTGAGCCAAGACCCATACAGCAAAATGGCGGTGGAAGCCTCCATCAAGGACAATTTGATTTTTGTCTATGGAGAAGCCAATACCAAAGCAAACTTGGATTACGTAGCCATTGCCAAGCAAACCATTGCGAATATCGGCTATCAAGAAGACTATGAGGTCCTTGTGAAAGTCAATCAGCAATCTGCTGAAATCCATGCTGCTGTTGTGCAAGAGGATGGCCAAATCGGAGCGGGAGACCAAGGGCTGATGTTTGGTTATGCGTGTGACGAGACTGAACAGTATATGCCGCTGGCCATCGACGTTGCGCATAAATTGGCGTGGCAGTTGACGCAAGTGCGACAAAATGGGGAAAGTGCATTGTTGCCAGATGGCAAAACCCAAGTCAGCGTGGAATACGTGGATGGGGTAGCAAAACGCATCGATACGATTGTCGTCTCCACCCAACACGTTGCCAGCATCACCCAAACGGCATTGAAGGCCCTCATCATGGAGCGTGTCATCAAGCCCGTGGTGGATCCTGCCCTGATTGATGCGCAAACCAAATACCTGATCAATCCAAGTGGTAGCTTTGTGGTTGGAGGATCTTTTGGGGATTCAGGTACAACCGGACGCAAAATCGTCGTAGATACCTACGGTGGCATGGGACGCATCGGAGGCGGATGCTTCTCAAGCAAGGACCCAAGCAAGGTCGACCGCAGTGCCGCCTACTATGCGCGGTATGTGGCAAAAAACATTGTCGCGGCGAAACTGGCGAAGCGTTGTGAAATCCAAGTTGCGTATGCGATTGGGGTAGCCAAACCGGTATCCCTCATGGTGGACACCTTCGGTACGGGGAGTGTTGACGAGCAAAGCTTGCTTTCCATAATTCATGACAATTTCGATTTTTCCGTGGCCAACATCATTCAAGAATTGGACTTGTTGCGTCCAATTTATGCCGAAACGGCATGTTATGGCCATTTTGGTCGAGCACATTTTCCTTGGGAGCGTATAAAAACGTTAAAAATTGAGCAGTAAGTGGTTACAAAGTGCTTGTGAAAGAGTATAATATAGAAGCAGGAGGCATGTTCTTTATCACGTAACTACAGGGGGGTAAATATGTATAAAATCGCCATTTGTGATGATGATTCACAAGTAATAACTCAATTAAAAGCTTTACTCGAACAATATGCTAAACAACGCGGTATACAGTTTGAAATCGACGCCTTCCAAGAAGGGGTAAGTTTTCTTCAAGGGTTCACCAAAGACAAATACCATTTTATTTTATTGGATGTCTACTTGGGCAGACGAACAGGCATTGAAATTGCGAAGGCCATTCGCAAACGCGACCAAGATGTCATGATCGTTTTTGTCACGTCCTCCCTGCACCATGCCATTGAGAGCTATGAGGTCAAAGCATTCCACTATTTGCTCAAACCCATTGATCAAGACAAGTTGTTTCAAGTTTTGGGGGAGTGTCTGAAAAATGTAGAAAAAGAGGTGGAGGGCTTGATTGTGACGGCTGCAGGACGCACCGAAAACATTCCGCACAACACCATCGAGTTTTTGGAAAGTTCTGGGCACAAAGTCATTGTCCACACAACGTATGGCGACTTTACAGTGTATGAAAAGCTTGATGCCATGCAAGAGCGTTTGAACAATGAAACCTTTATCCGGGTGAAACAAAGCTACTTGGTCAACATGCAGTATATCCAATCCATCGAAGGCAATAAGATCACCTTGAAATCCGGGGCAATCACCACCATTCGCCATTCCAACATCAAACAAATCAAAAAAACATACATCAAATATTTGTTGGATTAGAAGCGCTGTGAAAGCGCTTTTTTCTTATGCGAAAAAGGGAGGCTCAACTGTGTGAAATTGCCCAAAAGTTTGCTTTTTGGTTGGCAAACTTGCTATACTAAGCCCATAGGGGATTAAATGGAGGTTACGAATATGGATCAGAAAACACATTTAAGTCTTAAAAAATTGGGTGCGATTGCGACAAGTTTTGTGGCCATCTTGGCAGCAGGGTTTGCTTATCAGCAAGAAGTAACACCCGTCAACGCACAAGCACACACCCGCAGTATCGAAGACGCGACGTATACCGTCGAACTCAATGATCAAAACTCATTGAAGGATGTCGTGGCATCGATGCTTGAATATGAAGATGTGATGCAAATTTCGAAGCTCGGAGATCAAATTTACTCCAATCAATCGACGTATTTAGACTTAAGCAACGTGGAACTCATGGTTCCCGGTGAGCAAGAAGTTGTTGCCTATGTAGGGGTAGACACGCCCGCCAAACGCAATACGACGCTCGTGCTCGAGTACCCAGGTGATTCGCTCATGCAACCCGGTATCGGCTATGAAAAGCACATTACGGTAGACGTTGTAGACACAACAGCACCAGTAATTGAATTGAAAAACACCAGCCTTACGCTTGAGTATGGAGCATCCTTTGATGCGAAGAGTGTGGTCAAACGCGTAAGCGACAACTCGACCTTGCCGATCGAACCCAAGATTACAAGTAACGTTGACACGAAAACCGCTGGTAAATACGAAGTTCGTGTGAGCGCTACAGATGCAAGCGGCAATACCGCCACGAAAAGTGTAGCCGTGCAAGTCAAAGACAAACCGGTTGCGCCCAAACCAACGATTACGACGCCAAGCGTATCGGTTCAAAACCCAAGTGGCGTGCGTGGAATGTTTAATCTCATCAATGCGAAACGCCAATCCTTAGGGCTGCGACCACTGGCTTGGGCACCGAACAACGCGCAGCAAGCAACCCAGTTGCGTGCACAAGAAGCAAGTCGTTTTGTTTCACACACCCGACCGGATGGG
>JBOGAI010000231.1:0-2952 GCA_051655665.1 Erysipelotrichaceae bacterium
CCGGACAAGAAACGGAAGAAGTGGTAGAAGACGTCAATATCGAAGCATTGCAAAAGCTATGGAGCAATAAGGAGGAGCACTGATGCAACAAGTACATTTTCAAATTCCATTAACCAAGCAACAAGAACAAGCGCGGGCTCAACTTATTGCACAGTTGATGCAAGATTCCACCATTCAAGCGTTTCTTCAGGAATATAAGGTGCCTAGTGAAGTCGTCGAAGAGCATGCCATGATGTTGAAACGTTGGTTGCAAACTTTAGAAAAGTGTGAACACTGCGCTGGACTTGCGTTTTGCACTCAACCAACAAAAGGCAAGCGCCTCGATGTTAAATATCAAAAAACATTGTATAATGAACTGGTGGGGTGTCAGTACACCAAAGCCCAAAACCAAGCACTGGCCCATACCAAAAATATTGTGATGCACGATTTATCAGAAGCCCTATTGAAGGTGACGTTCTTGTCCATAATCGCAGGCTTACAAGAGGACAAAGCGTACAATAAAACCATCAGCATGGTCTCTGATTATCTAAATCGTCAACCCGGATATGGGTTGTATTTCTATGGGAAACCCGGTGTGGGAAAAACGTATTTGGCGGCTTCGATTTTGAACTATTATGCCAAAGAGGGACAACGTTGTGCGTTCATCAACGTGCCAACTTTTACCTCTACATGCAAGTTGATGATGCAGGAGAAAGCGCTGTTGGAATCCAAAATCAGGACCATCAAACAGGTGGATGTCCTCGTGATGGATGACATCGGGGGTGAACCGGTATCGCCATGGATTCGTGATGAAATCTTGCTCCCCATCCTAAATGAGCGAATGGAGAAAGGCAAACGAACGTTCTTCACAAGCAACTTCGACTATGCATTGCTTGAAGCCCACTATGCTTCAAACAGCAATGGGTCCGATGAACCCATCAAAGCAAACCGCTTAATTGAACGGATAAAAGCGATGAGTGTTATGGAAACAATGGTGGGAATTAATCGTCGAAATGTTAAAAAAATCTAGAATCTTCATGTGAAAAGTGATATCATAATACAGTGACTGGAGGATGTTTATGGTGAAGCGTATCGGTGTTCTCACATCCGGAGGCGATGCCCCAGGGATGAACGCTGCCATTCGGGCAGTAACAAGAGTTGCAACAAACAGTGGCATTGAAGTATATGGAATTTATGATGGGTACAAAGGAATGGTGGAAGGTAAAATCAAAAAACTGGAACGCCAAGACGTTGGAGACATCATTGGTCGTGGAGGAACCATTTTGGGTTCAGCGCGACTTCCTGAATTTAAGGAAGAAGAAGTTCGTAAAAAAGCGATTGCTCAACTGGAGTCATTTGGCATTGAGGCCGTGGTTGTCATAGGGGGAGATGGTTCTTACCGCGGTGCGAAAGCACTAACGGATATGGGAATCAACTGTATTGGACTACCTGGAACCATTGACAATGACATCTCAAGTACCGATTTCACAATTGGTTTTGACACGGCTTTGAATACAGTAGTAGAAGCTGTCGATAAACTTCGTGATACGTCAAGTTCACACCACCGCTGTAGTGTGGTTGAAGTCATGGGGAATCGTTGCGGTGATTTGGCTTTGTGGGCTGGATTGGCCACTGGAGCCGAAATTGTCATTACCAATCAAACGGGATTTGATGAGGTTGAAACCCTAGCGCGTCTAAAAGAATTTGACGAAGTACGCAAAAAAAATCATGCAATTGTGCTGATCAGTGAAAAGATTACGGATGTGGAAGCGTTTGCCCGCAAAGTGAGCAATGCAACGAGTTTCGCAGGTCGTGCCACTGTATTAGGACATGTACAACGTGGGGGCTCTCCCACACCATTCGACCGTGTTTTGGCCTCTCGTATGGGCGAAAAAGCGGTGGATTTACTCATTCAGGGCATCGGTGGCCAAAGCGTTGGTATTGTGAACAACAAAATTATTTCCGTACCAATTGAAGAAGGCTTGAATACCGTCGCAGCCTCTAGAAAACCATTACAAAATCTATTTGATAGATTGGTATAAAAAAGGAGAATATGAAAATGGAAAGAAAAACAAAAATCGTTTGTACCATTGGACCAGCAACTGAAACAGCAGAAATGTTGCTAAAAATGGCAGAAACAGGAATGAACGTTTGCCGATTGAACTTTTCACATGAAAGTCATGAAAGCCACTTGGAACGTGTTGAAATGATCCGCAAAGTTGCGAAGGATTCTGGAAAAGATTTCGCGCTTTTGCTTGATACCAAAGGGCCTGAAATCCGTTGTGGTGTCTTCAAAAACGGTCAAGAATGGTTCGAAATTGGGGACTTGGTTGATCTAGTTCGTGAAGAAGTAGAAGGAACCAAAGAACAATTCCACATTCAATGTCCAGAAGTATTTGACGATGTTGAAGTAGGTGGAACATTCTTGATTGATGATGGGAAAATGCGTTTGACTATCGTTGACAAAAAAGAAGGACGTTTGACTGCACGCGTTGAAAATCCAGGATACATCAAATCTCGTAAAGGATGTAATGTTCCAAGCGTTAAACTAAGCATGCCATTCATTTCTCCAAAAGATGATGCAGACATCCGTTTTGCAGCAAAACACAATATGGATTTCATCGCGGCTTCTTTCACTCGTCGTAAAGAAGATGTCCTTGCAATCCGTGCAATTTTGGAAGATGAAGGAAATCCAAATGTTCAAATTATTGCGAAAATCGAAAACCAAGAAGGATATGACAACCTTGATGAAATTCTTGAAGTTTCTGATGGAATTATGGTTGCTCGTGGAGACTTGGGCGTAGACGTAAGCTTTGAACTAGTACCAATCTATCAAAAACAAATGATCAAACGTGCGAATGCATTTGGTAAACCGGTTATCACAGCAACACATATGTTGGACACGATGACACAAAACCCACGTCCTACACGCGCTGAGGCAAGTGATGTTGCCAATGCGGTTTTGGATGGAAC
>JBOGAI010000232.1:0-15006 GCA_051655665.1 Erysipelotrichaceae bacterium
CACCAAATCGTAAGAAAAAACAAACGAAAGATTTGTAATATGGGATATTATGGTAGTAAAGAAGTCCGACCACCCCGAATGCGGCGTGGTTTGGCAAGGAGGTACGTATGAATGTGAAGGAATGGTTGCGCACCAGTACGGTGGAGGAGAAACTGCAATTGCTTGAAGGCAATGGGATGTGGGCAACCCATGAGGTGCCTGCGTTGTCACTAGCGCCACTGACCATGAACGATGGGCCGCATGGCATCCGAAAACCGCTTGTTGTAGGCGACCACTTGGGCATCGCGGATGCGCACCCTGCAACTTGTTTTCCCACGGCAAGTTTGCTAGCGTGCAGTTTTGATGTCGAGCTGTTGGAACAAGTGGGTACGTATATGGGAAAAGAAGCCCAATCCCTAGGTGTTGATTTGATACTAGGACCTGGCGTCAACATCAAACGCAATGTGCGCTGTGGTCGGAACTTTGAATACTTCTCTGAAGATCCGCTGCTTTCCGGTTTGTTGGGGCAAGCCCAAATCAAAGGCTTCCAACAAGGAGGTGCGGATGGGTGTGTGAAACACTTCTTTGGAAACAACCAAGAAACCTTGCGTCATACCACCAGCTCGCAAATCGATGAGCGGGCCATGCAGGAGATCTATCTCAAACCCTTTGCGCTCGCTTTGCAAGCCAATCCATTGGCCATCATGACCAGCTACAATCGGGTGAATCATCACTATGTCAGTGAAGACGCCAACTGGTTGCAAAGCTATTTGCGTGAAACCTTGGGGTATACCGGCATTGCCATATCCGATTGGGGTGGGGTTGTGCACAAGGTAAAAACCATCCAAGCCGGCTTGCAGCTTGAAATGCCAGGGACCAAGGGGTTACAAGCCAAAAGTGCCTTATATGCGTATCGTCAAGGACATCTAACGATCGAACAAATCGATGCAGCACTAGAACCTTTGCTCGATGCGATGGTGCACGTGCAAAAACGGCGTCAAGCGCCCGTTTCTTTTTCCCATGAAGTGCACCATGATTTTGCCAAACAAGTGGCAGCACAATCGTGCGTCCTTTTGCAAAACAAGGGTGCTTTGCCTTACGTACGCACTCAAAAGGTACTTGTATTGGGAGGCTACGCGAAAGAAGCCCTCATACAAGGCAATGGGTCTAGCCGCATCAATCCGACCAAACAAGTTTCCCTGCTCGAGGTATTGGACAAACAGGGCATCGCCTATACGTATCATGACGCCTACGATGTGGACGCCAATACGTGTTTGCTTGATGAAGCACAGCTTTGTGCATGGGGCGCAGAGCATGATCAGGTATTGGTGGTTGTCGGACCACGCAAACAAGACATCAGCGAAGGCTATGATGTTGCCACCATCGAATTGCCCCTTTGCCAGCAAACCCTCTTGCAAAAGCTACACCACCCCAACATTACGGCCATCATCATGAGTGGCGGGGTGCAACACATCGCGGATAAGGCAGCGCTGAATGCCATTGTGTATGCTGGCTTTGGTGGACAGGCCATTGCAGAAGCCTTGTTTGAGCTGCTCTATGGCATCCGCAATTTCGCCGGACGTTTGGCACAAAGTTGGCCCGAATCAGTCGATGACGATCCAAGCACGCCCTATTTCGCAAACGACCACAAGACCATTGCGTACAAGGAAAGCATTTTTGTGGGGTATCGCTACTATGAAACCTTCCAAAAGCCGGTTGCCTATCCCTTTGGCTTTGGGCTAAGTTACAGCAACATCTCGCTCAACAACAGTGCGCTCTCGCATACCCATCTGCAAGAAAAGCGTCCCATTCACCTTGAAGTCGTCTTGCAAAACGATTCCACAATGGATGGCGCGGAAGTCGTTCAGGTGTATGTGGAAATGCCCCAAAGCGTTGTGGCCCGCCCCAAACGCGAATTAAAAGCGTTTGCGAAAGTACATGTGCCAGCCCTAAGCCTTGCCCAGACGACGCTATCCTTGCATCAGGATGCACTCGCGGTGTACCATCCCAATCAGGGTTGGGTGGTCGAGGCAGGAACGTACCTTGTGCACATCATGCGCAATGCCCACGAAATTCTTGCCACCCACGAAATACAAGTGGAGGGGGAGCGCTTGATTGCCCAAGAAATTCCCGCTTGTTACCAGAAAGGCTTTGATGCCAATAACCCCATCAGCGATGCGGTCTTTGCACAATGGCATCCCACCTTTTTAACGTTGCCTCGTCATAAATATACGATGGACGATTGTCTATATGACATGGAACATCTCACTCTCGTCAAACCCCTTTTGAAATGGGCGGATGGACTATTGGCCAAAATGTTGCCGCAAGGGGCACAGGAGGCCGAAGTGCAAATGATGAAACACATGATGATGTCTTTGCCGTTGAAACGGTTATACTTGGCGCTTGATGGCAAAGTAAGCGAACAAGCCTTCTTGTGGGCGCTCGCCGGCATCAACGCTACGTCGTTTAAAAAAGCACGAACAAGAACGCGGCGGTAAAAAAGATTGCAATTGCGTCCATAATTTGGTAAGATTAGGTACGTAAAATACGAAGAAAAGAAGGAGTACTTTCAACGAACTGCAAAGAGAGTTCCGGTTTGGTGTGACGGAATCAGGGAAGGGAAAGGAAGTAGTCTTGGAGTAGGCTTTTTGAACGAAGAGTAGGAAAGCACGGTTCGCCACCGTTAACGGTATGAGGTAGCCTTTGGCTACAAAATAAGGTGGTACCACGTAAATAGCGTCCTTTGTAGGACGCTTTTTTTATTACCAGGAGGTTGTATGCAACTGACAATGAAACCCATTTACAGTCCTCGTTTGTACTTGCGCGCCATGCGGGCAAGCGATGCGTTGGACTTGCATGAACTGTTCTCAGACCCACGCATTACCGACTCGCTTTTGATGTCGCGTAAGGTGCACTTGGATGAAACACGCTCCTTTTTACGCATTGCGTATTTGTCGCATGTGCAACAAGGAATTCCCGAGGCCATGGTCGTCTGTTTGCGTGAAAATGGAAAAGTCATTGGCATTGTAAACATCCATACCATCAAACATGAAGATATCGGGGAGCTCGGATTTATGATGCATGCCGATTATCAAAACCAAGGATACATGAGCGAAGCCGTAAAGGCCTTTATTGAGTGTGTCTTTCACACCCTTGAGCTCCGTCGACTCGAGGTCATGCACGAAGAGCACAACCTTGCCTCACAACGCGTCATTGAACATTGTGGTTTCGTGTATGAAGGACGATTGCGCGCCTATTATGTCAAAGAAGGCAAACCGCTCAATATGAAGCTTTATTCACTGCTCAAAGTAGAGTACAGAAAGGAACAAAAAGATGAAGAAAGAACTCGCAACCCGCTATAACCATTTAGAGGTAGAACAAGAATACAACAAACGTTGGATTGAAAAGGGCTATTTTACGGCTGGAGACAAATCGAAAGATCCCTTTTGCATCGTCATTCCGCCCCCAAACGTAACCGGAAAGCTGCACTTGGGTCACGCATGGGATACGACGTTGCAAGACATCATTGCACGCTATAAACGTTTAAAAGGCTATGACATGTTGTGGCTTGCTGGGATGGACCATGCCGGAATCGCGACCCAAGCCAAAGTAGACGCTCGTTTGAAAGAGAGCGGCGTTTCCCGTCATGACATCGGTCGTGAAAAATTCTTGGAGGCTGCATGGTCTTGGAAAGAGGAATACGCAAGCCACATCCGTGAACAATGGGGAACCCTTGGCTTGTCATTGGATTACTCCCGTGAACGCTTTACGTTGGATGAAGGATTAAACCAAGCCGTAAACAAAATTTTCGTTGACTTGTACAACGACGGTTTGATTTACCGTGGAGAGCGCATCATCAACTGGGATCCGCAAGCCAAAACCGCACTAAGCAACATCGAAGTCATCCACAAAGAAGTAGAAGGGGCAATGTATACGTTTGCGTATCGTTTGAGTGAGAGTGACGAGGTAATGCACGTTTCCACTACACGTCCTGAAACCATGTTTGGGGATGTTTGTGTGGTGGTTCACCCTGAGGATGAGCGTTATACGCACGTAATCGGGAAATCGGTTATCAACCCAGCCAATGGTCACGTATTGCCAATCATTGCCGATGACTACATCGAAATCGGATTTGGAACCGGAGCAATGAAGTGTACACCAGCGCATGACCCCAACGACTTCCACATTGGGGAACGCCATGGATTGCCACGGATTGTTTGTATGAATGATGATGGAACCATGAATGCCTTGGCCAATGAACTTGAAGGCATGGACCGCTTTGTCGCACGCAAAGCGTTGGTCGAAAAAATCAAAGCCGAGGGAAATTTGGTCTCCATTGAAAAACACATTCACCAAGTTGGACACAGTGAACGTACCGATGTCATTGTAGAGCCATACTTGTCAAAACAATGGTTTGTACACATGAAGCCGTTGGCCGATGATGTTTTGAAACACCAAAGCATGGAGGACAAAATCAACTTCTATCCGGCACGTTTCGAGAAAACCTTTACCGGTTGGTTGGAAAACATTGAAGACTGGTGTATTTCGCGTCAATTGTGGTGGGGACATCGCATCCCTGCTTGGTATCACAACGAAACCAAAGAAATCTATGTTGGCGATCATGCACCACAAGACATTGAAAACTGGACGCAAGACGATGACGTATTGGATACGTGGTTCTCTTCCGCCCTATGGCCATTCTCGACACTGGGTTGGCCGGAAGCAAGCGAAGATCTAGATCGTTATTTCCCGAATGATGTGTTGGTTACCGGATATGACATCATCTTCTTCTGGGTTGCACGTATGGCATTCCAAACACGCTATGCGATGAAAAACCGTCCTTTCAAGGATGTGCTCATCCACGGTTTGGTTCGTGATGCGAATGGACGTAAAATGTCCAAGTCATTAGGCAACGGGGTTGACCCAATGGATGAAATCAACAAGTATGGGGCTGATGCTTTGCGCTTCTTCTTGACGACCAATTCCACTCCAGGACAAGACTTGCGTTACATTGAAGAAAAAGTAGAAAGTTCTTGGAACTTTATCAATAAAATTTGGAATGCCTCTCGTTTTGTATTGATGAACTTGGATGAAAACCAAACACTCTCTTTCGACCATGCCTCCATGATTGATAAGTGGATCTTGGGACGTTTGAATGAAGTATTGGCAAGCGTCGAAAGCAATATGGACAAATATGAATTTGCCCTTGTAGGAAATGAATTGTATAACTTCATTTGGGATGATTTCTGTTCTTGGTACATCGAATTGTCCAAAGCAAATCTAAACAGTACGGATTCGCAAGTGCGTTTGGCGACCCAATCCACTTTGGTGTATGTGCTCGAAGCCATTACCAAAATGTTGCACCCATTCATGCCATTTGTAAGTGAAGAGATTTACTTGACCCTTCCTAACGCCTTGGAATCCATCAACCTTGCAGCATGGCCACAAGCAGCGTCGGTTGACATCACAAGCCAAGACATTCAAGCGGTCGACAACTTGATCAGCATGATCAAAGCCGTACGTGAAATCAAAACCAGCTATAATTTGAAACCAAGCTTTGAAATCGACGTCGTGATTCACGATCATCGCAAAGCGGTGGTCGCTCTTGACCCGATGGTGGCAAGCATTTTGAAAAAGATGGCAAGTGCCAACTGTTTGGATGCGGACAGCGAACAAGAAATGGTGACCCGTCCCATTGCGATTGGTTCTTTGAGTGTGGCGTTGGAATCCATAATCGACAAAGAGGTGGAACAAGCCAAATGCGTAGCGGAAATTGAAAAATTAGAAGCGGAAATCAAACGTGCCGAAGGCATGTTGGCGAATCCAAACTTCACCGCAAAAGCACCAGCAGCCAAAGTAGCCGCGGAACAAGAAAAACTTGAAAACTTCAAAAAACAATTGGACTTGGCAAAACAACGTCTAAGCACTTTTTCGAAGTAAAACAAAAGGCATGAACGATACCGTTCATGCCTTTTTTCTCAACCGATGGGTTCCACGTCGACCACATCGCCGTTGGCCGCGTAATAGGAAACGGTAGCTTCAAAAAAGTTTGTAATCCAGCGCTCTACGCCAGCCGCTCCTGCTTCCTTGCAAAAGGTCGGATAGTCCATTTCGCCTCGTTGATGTGCATGCAAAATGGTCAAAAAACGCGTTTTGTCGGCGAGAAGGGCAATCTCAATGGGCGCGATGCCTTGAGGATAGGAAAGGGTGGACCCATCCACACCTTTAAAGTGCCACATACCATCGGATAAGCTCACTTCATGGGTGAGGACCCCAAGTGTATGCAAGGTTTGCACATACTTGGGAAAGTCGGCTCCACTTTGCATCGATGCATGGGCTTGTTGGATTTGTTCTTTGGTAAACATTTGAAAATCTCCTTTGCATTGTTTTTTCTATTGTAAACCACCATGCGTAAAATGCAACTGTACACCAGCTGCTCCCTAAAATGCGTATGGTAGAACCCAGGCTTCTATGGTACACTAGAAGCAAGAAACTTGAACGTAGCGCTAACCCGCACGGGCAAACCCCAAAAGGAGCACGCATGAGCCATCTCAATGAAATCTACCATCCACTGTTTGCAACCTTATATCAAAATGCCGCTTTTCGTGAAAGCGTGGAATGGTACCACTTAACCACCTATTATTATGCACTACCGGAACAACTTTTGCCCTATGAGTTGTGGCACATGTGGGAGAAAGAGCGCAGTGGGCTTTTGAAGCAACTGCCTGCGTTGAAAGCGAAAGACCTTCACTATTTGGTCGAAGCATGGCGCAGTGGGCCTAGTGCGTTCCATCAAGAAATGTGCGACCAGATGGAACAGTTTATGTGGGATTTTTTCCCGGCAGACGCTTTTTTCAAAATTGACGCGGATGGGACCTTGTTAACCTATCATGGAACGCTTGCCCTTGTGGTTACGATCCCTGACACCATTCAAGGCATCAAGGTAAAAACGATTGGAGCACGTGCTTTTGAGGGGAAACAATTGTTTGAGGTCAATTTGCCTGCACACCTAGAAGTCATCGAAACGCGCGCGTTTGCCTTCAATGCCCTTGAAAAACTCCACGTGCCCATCTCGCTTAAAGAAATCAAATCCCAAGCCTTTGCACACAATGCCTTTGCGAAAGTGCCACAGCTTGTAGGGGTTGACATTGCGCAAGATGCCTTTGTGCACAACCAAGCCCCCCCTTCTTTCCAGGAAGACGAAGACGTATTGCAATTCCCGCGCTTTCAAGCATAAACGCATTCGCGTTCAAGAGGAATTCCAACATCAAAAAAGACCACAACTGTCCCATTCATGCCAGTTATGGTCTTTTTTTTGATGAGAAATCCAACTAGCTGTACGAGGAACCACTTTTTGTGGACTCTACCGAACCACTTGTTTTAAAGTCCCAAAAATTCAAACTGCATTCGATGTGGGGTTCTCCATTCATCATCAACATGCAATTGAATACAATCATCTTCATATGATTGGCGTCCAGCAACAACCCCGCTTGGGTCGCCTCTTTCTGCATATCGTTATGAAAGTAGACAATGCCTTCCTGTGCCAAGTAGTCGATGATTTCCTGCAAGTAGCGTCCTTCCAAGCTCAAGTTGGGGGCGCTTAGGGCATCTGCCAAAAAGTCGACAGCGGAGAAAATCATGGTGGCAATCATGATGCCACGGTCTTGAAACAGTTCTACCAAAAAGGGGCGTCGATCTGAAAAAAAGCCTTCCATGAAACCCAAAGGTTCTTGTACGGTGGTTTCGCGATCGATCGAGGGAGTAGGGTAAGAAAACTCTGTATATTTTTGAAAAACGGGGTGGGCCCCAAACTCTAGTTCCCACGCTTTGGCCTGCAGATAAGTCAGTGGGCGCATACTGGAAAAGGAATGGATGTTTTGGGGTTTCCATTCTTTTTGACCTTGGGTCAAGGTAATGCAATGATGACCCACTTGTTTGACCAAAATGTGCAACTCGTCTTGCACATAGTATTGCGCAAAAAGTTCGTCAATCAAGCCGATGAGCTCATGCATCATGTCATGGTGAGGAAGTTGGGTTCGCAAGCGTTCGAGCAGTTCAAAGAAGTAAACACTAAGATCGTTCTTCTCGATGCCAAAGGTGTGTAAGCGTTCGTAGAGGGTGCTTGGTTGTTTTTCAAGTTCTTGTTTGAACCAACGCAAATGGGCGATGTGTTCACCACAGGCGAGTTCATACAGATGCACATCACTGCTGTGTTGCAAATCGTGCAATACCTTCTGGTTCGATTGAAAGAAGGAAAAACACGGAATGCTGCTGACAAGGTTAAGCGGTTCTTCACCAAACATGGCCCGCAGTTGTGTCCATTGCAACAGTGGATGCAATGGATCATGGTGTTGCTTGGCGTCTGCACTCATGACATCATGCAATAGCGCGGCCAAGATGACATGGGGTGCTACTTTTTGCGCAGTCAAGATTTGTGCGACTTCAAAGGGATGCATCACATAAGGGATTTGGGTATCATAAAGGAAATGATTGTGGTGAACTTGGGTCGCAATTTGCATTGCGTGGTGAATCAAGATGCTATCCTGCATAAACAATCCTCCTTTTTATAGGCTTACTATACCAAATCCAGTGAAAAAGTCTTGCGTTACGCTAGAGCGCATTGCAAGGGGGTTCATAAGGGGACCAAAGGTGTGGTGCGGGCAAGCCGCTTTTGATAATGGGCTTCGTTGATGTCCAAGAATCGTTTGTGTGCTTTGCTCATTGCGGGCATTTGCGCAAGGTCATCAAGCAAACGTCGTGCGAGGACGAGGTGGTTGCATAGCAGGGCCGTGTTGATGGCAAGGGTGAGCGCTTCTTGATTTTGAGGGTCTTGTTCGTACAAGGCAAGCACGACTTTCAAGCATTCATCAAAAAAGCAGGTCGTGTAGTATGCATTGGCCAAAGTCAACAAGGTCGTGGCATTGACTTCTTGCTTGATTGCGGTATTTGCCAACCACAGGCTTTGATACATGAGCGCTTCATCGGCCATCTCGCAGACGCGCTGCCATGGCAGCGGATGCAGGGGGATGGTGGCATGCAGTTTGTCGGTTGGAATGCCGATTTGGGTAAAGCCATAGTGATACTGTTTGGCGCATGTTTGCAAGCGTTCAAGCAAGAAGGATGCTTCGTCTTGGGCTAGGGCATGCCCATAATCGTAGAAGTCTTTGGAAAAGAACTGTTTTTCGATGCTGACATAACCATAGTAAGGATAATACAAGTGATGGTCTTGATAGGTGGTGATCGCTTGATAGGTAAAGTCAATGCCACCGATTTCTTCTTCCTGCAAGCAAATGGGAGTGGGCAAGAGTGCTACAATGGACCACCCAATGCTTTGGTAGGTCGTCTCACTTTCCATCAACCAAAACACAAAGACTTGTCGTTGGGTCAAAGCGGCTTGGAAAATGCGTTTGCGTCCCAGATCAATCAGCACTTGATTGCGATACAAGTATTGGACTTCTTGCATCGACTCTTGGGTGGTGAGCCCATCGAGCACCAAATAGACGATGGGCATGTTTGGTGGTATTGTTAGGCGATGCGTGGAGGTTGTGGCGGGCAATTCGACGCGATCATAAAAGGCGCACAACTGATTGTAATAGAGGCGGTGTTTGGGGAACGCGTTCATCCGTTTCTTGAACGCTTTGTTGTGTTCGCTGTATACTTGATGAATCAGTTCATGGTAGATTACGGATTTGAGCTGCAAAGGGGTGACATCGGGGTGGTCGAGAACCCGGGAAATCAAAATGTGGTTGTGATACGGTTGGTAGCTGCCGAAAAACTGAAAGGTTTCCTCCTGTGACCAGTCAATGGTAGGAGGTGGCAACAAGGGGGAACAGCCGTATTGAGCAATCACCTCGTGCAAGAGTTGAGGCAGGGAATGATAAACCATAAGGGTGCTCCTTTCAAAGTCGGCCCCATAAGGGCATGCTTTGGGTTCATCATAGCACGCGTCACAAAAAACAAACAAATTACGATTGCCAAAGCGCCTATTTTCAAGAAATATGGTATGATAAAGACTACAAAAAGGAAGTGAAACTATGGGGAAAAACATCTTGATTACCTACCCAAACCCCTTGCACAGTGAAGAGCAACTGACACAATCGCGTTACGCCAAATACTACCGCTGTGCGATTGATCAAATTCATAAAGTGTACGAAGCACAAACCACGCATGATTTGTGCGTGCAGTACGTGGTCGATGCCCTCGATTTGACCAATGAGAAACTCGATGAAATCTACTTCATTCAAGATGCGGAAAACACCAAACTTTGGAAAGACAGTACCTTCAATGTGGAACATTACTACAAAAAAGCAGCCCATAGCTACAGCTATGGGCTGGAATATCCTCAAAAAATCAATATCCTCCCGCTCCATGGAATCGAGTGGTCCCATACGGCACGCTTTGGCGCGTTAAAACTCAAAACGCTTGTTGATCGCATTGCAATCAACCTAAGTGAGGAAGATACCCTTTTCGTTGACGCGACTTCTCCTTACTTGCCTTATGACCCTTTGATGGTGGAAGTGGCAACCTCTTTGCAACAACGGCATTTGTTTGTGAAGCGCATCTTTCAATGCGACTTGACACGCTATCAAGAATGCTTGCTGGCCTACGATGTAGAGGACCAGCCTGCTCTTGCTCCACGCAATCCTTGGAACAAGATGGTGGTCGAACTCATTGAGCGCTTTTTGAACCATTGTGCTAGTGGGGTCGTGGTGGAAGGCTTTGGGTATGATGTCTCCTTGGATGCCTTGTTTGACCAAGCCTTAACAGAAGAAACGTTGCCACAAGGCTTGATTGAGTGGGTCACCTCGCTGCGCAAAAGTGCGGCCAGCTTGCCCTTTACTACAACACGTGAGAAAGACTACTTGCATTATTTGGAAAAACTGGTGTTGCACGAACCGTTGGCCACCTTGTTTGCCTATCAAGCACTCGGCGATTGGAATGCAGCCCATCCGCTGTTTTTCGACGCCGTCAATGCCAATTTGCGTGAACTCTATCCATCCAACCTCGCACACACCATCCGTTATGATAGCATCCTTGCGACCACACCCCCTTACCAAAGCTTTCTTGATTTCCTGACACAATTTCAGGAACTGGTTGCCATCGGTTCCATGGAAGACTTGGATTCCCGTTTTGTGATTGCACGCTATGAGCAGTTCTTGCTACAGCATAATCAAGCCACAGACAAAGCGACGGCGTGGGTGCGCAAGTTTATTGCCGTACGCCAATTTTTCCGCAAAGGCCTAGACCTTGAGGAAATTCGCTATTCGGGAAAAGGCCCTCAAGAAGTGGTCGAAGTATGCGTGGAGCAGCTTCATCTTGATACCTGGGGACAAGTCTATCAGCATATGATGAGTGAACAAGGCAAACCCTTGTGGGCTTTGCTGTTTGAATATCCGCCGTCAACCGTGCGTGCCCTCGATCAAATCGAGGGATTGGCAGCCCGTCTGAAACAAGACAAAATCGTGTTGCCGGCCCATCGCTTGTTGCAAATGCAAAAGGAACTCAGTTATGCGATTTTGCTGCACGATCGTCCCAGCTTGGTGACCACGTTTCAAGAACGCTTGATGCCCTATGGGGTCATTTTGCCGCCGTATACGCACGATGGATCCTATTGGGATAACGTGCTGCAAGCGGCCATCGCCACCTGCTTTTAGAAAAAGAAAAACCGTTCTGATAAGGAACGGTTTTGTTTTGAGTGGGCGCTACAAAGTGGTCAGCATGGCTTTGCGGGCTTGGCTGTGCTGTTTTGCACGTGGGATGCGATAAAGTTTGCCATCTTTGCGCAAGCGTGCGCCTGTTTGTTTGTATACAAAAGGAATGGATTGGGCTTGGTATTGTTTCGCTAAATGAAGAACCCAGTCGAAATCGCACTCCCGCGCCTGAGGGCCGCTTTCTCCCCCTACCACCGCAAAGGCGATATCATCTTCCTTTCGCGCCGCAATCACAATGGGCGAAAGCAAGGGCTCGTGCACGCAAAATTTTGTTGCGATAAGGGCTTGTTGCAAAAGGGGATAGCGCAAATCGTATTGGTGCTGGTTTTCCATGGTCACCCCAATGCGTACATGGGGATAGCCATTGCCCCAATCCGTCGGGATACACTGCGCAAAACGATGAATGCGTTTGGTGATGATGGTAAAGCGTACATCTGGGCGTTGCCGGATTAGCTGCCACACCTCGTTGCGCCATGCATCCCCTTCTTCGATAAAAAAATCGGAGGTCATGCACACAAACACCTCACTGCCCGGTTCAATTCGGTAGGAGCCATCACGTTTTTTTCGCAGTGGCAAATCGAAATTTTGGGTTACGTGGACCTCTTCGGGGTTTCGGCCATAAGACAAGTCATGGCGAAACATGTAGCAATGGGCACAACCCTCGGATATTTTATGACAGCCATGCCATGGATTCCAAATCACGTCCATGGGTTTCACCTCTTTTCCTTTTGGCATATCTAGTGTACAATACGCATAGTACAAGCACAAGAGAAAGGATTGCCTATGAACTTACAAGAAGAACTGATTCGACATCGACGTACCTTGCATGCCCATCCCGAACTAGGATTTGATTTGCCCTTTACGAGCCAATATGTTTTTGATGAACTGACTGCGCTAGGGCTTTGCCCGCAGTGGCTTGGACCTTGTGGCATCGTGGCCACCATCGGGACCCAACAAGCCCCATGCATCTTGCTAAGAGCGGATATGGATGCGTTGCCGCTGCATGAGCAAAGTGGCGAACCCTTTGCCGCAACCAATGGCAATATGCATGCGTGCGGGCATGATTTTCATATGAGTATGCTTTTGGGGGCCGCTGCCTTGTTAAAAGCAAAAGAGGATGAACTTGAGGGGTGTGTCAAGTTGATGTTTCAACCCAATGAAGAAAGCGTAGAAGGAGCCATGGCCATGATTGAGGCCGGCGTGCTAGAGGGACCAAAGGTGGATTGTGCCATGGCGTTGCATGTGGAGGTCGGCAACGACCCGGTTGGAACGCTGTGCTATCAAGCCCAAGCGACCACGGCCGCTTCTGATATTTTTGAAATCCGCATCCAGGGCAAAAGTGCTCATGGTGCGATGCCCTATCAAGGGGTTGACCCCATCAACATTGCTGCTCACATTTATCTAGGATTGATGGAGCTTGTTTCCAGAGAGCTGAATGCTTTTCATCCAAGTGTATTGACAATTGGCCAATTGTCCGCGGGGGAAGCGCACAACATCATTCCCGAGAGTGCGGTTCTCAAAGGAACCTTGCGGACCTTTCATGAACGCGACCGTGCCTTCCTATTGCGTCGCATCCAGGAAATTTCCCAAGGCATTGCTATGGCATTTCAAGGCCAAGCCCAGTTGCACATCTTGCACTCGGTTGACAGCATCTACAATGATCCTGCTTTGATACAATCGTTGCAAACCGTGCACGAAGAAGGACCGTATGCCTTGCAAAAGCGCCAACATCCATGGATTGTCTCGGAAGATTTTTGTTGGATCGCCAATCGAGTGCCTTCCGCGTTCTTGACTCTATCCGTTGGCAATGCGATGGGGGGGCAACACTACCCTTTGCACAACGCGAAGGCAACCTTTGATGAGCAAGCCTTGTTGATTGGGGCCACCTTCATGGCCGATAGCGCAAGCGCTTTGTTAGCACAATACCGCCAAAACGAACAAACAAAAAGCACGCAGGCGTAAAGCCTACTTGCTTTTTTTGTGTGGGAGGTGCTTTGCCAACAAGGCTTGCACTTTGTGATTGAGGGCAGAGAGCACCAATTGCATCGGATAAGTGGCAAGCGCCAAGGCGAGAAAGACAATCCACGCATCGCGTGTCAATGCGCCCAATCCAATCCAAGAACCCAGTAGGAAGGCGGAGGCAAAGAAACCGATGAAGGAAGCAATCCACAATGCGACGCGCAGGTAGGTGAAGGGGCGACACACGTGGAACAATTGCATCAACCACGCCATGCCCATCAAGTAAAAGCTCAACGTATTGCTTTGAATGGCATCCAGTTGCAATGCAGGCGCAAGGATGTACTGGGTCAACAAGACGTACGCCACAATGAGCAGTGCTGTTGGGAAGCCATTGTCAAAGACGGTTTTCAAAAAGGAGCCGGAAACGCGCTCGTTGTTGGGTTCGAGTTGGAGGAAAAAGGCAGGGAAGCCTTCAATGAAGTTGGAAATGAGCGAAAGCTGAATCGGCATAAACGGATAGGGAAAACCAAGAAGGATGGCAAGGGCGGTCAACAAGAAGCTAAACATGGTTTTCACCAAGAACAGCGATGCACTGCGTTGGATGTTGTTGACCACACGTCGCCCTTCGCGCAGGACTAGAGGGACGTTGCTGAAATCTGAGTCCAAAAGCACCAGCTGGGAAACTTGAGAGGCTGCCTGTGCGCCATTGGCAATCGCGATCGAACAATCGCTTTCCTTAAGGGCCAACACGTCATTGACGCCATCGCCGCTCATGGCCACATTGTGGCCTTTTTGTTTCATGGCTTGGATGATTTGTTGTTTTTGTTTGGGTTGTACACGACCAAAGACCGTATAGCGTTCTACCGCATCGACGATGTGCTCATAGTCGGTAAGTGTCGTCGCATCCACATAGTCCAATGCATGGTCTACCCCTGCCTGATGGGCAATGGTGGCCACGGTTGCGGGGTGGTCTCCGGAAATGATCTTGATTGCAATGTCTTCTTCTTTGAAAAAGGAGATGATTTTTTCCGCGTCTTCCCGCAATGGATCTTGCAAAACCACAAGGGCAAGCGAGGAAAAGTGGGTCGGATGCTCATTGCCGCTGACATCAAGTCCGACAAGCAACAAACGATCTCCGCTTTTTTCCAAAGCGGCCAGCTCTTTGGGCGGTTCTTGTCCGGTTGCGGACAACAAGATGTCCGGTGCTCCAAGATAAAGGGAGCCCAATTGGGTAAACATGGTTTTGCTGTATTTGCGCTCGGAAGAAAAAGGAAGCATTGAGTCAATCGCTAAGGACTCACTTGGTGCAAAGTGCTCACGCAAGGCTTGCGTGGTGGCGTTGTTGTCCACGCTTTTT
>JBOGAI010000233.1:0-2263 GCA_051655665.1 Erysipelotrichaceae bacterium
TGCCGCATTGATTTTCGGATGCACTTCCTTGGAAACCGGAAGCAAGGAAAGCACCCAAATGGTGACATCTGGAAGTTGCTCCCGAATGCTTTGAATGATCTTGTCGATCCGTTGCGCGATTTCATGGGGAGCAGAGCGAAAGACGGAGAGATCATTGACTCCAATCAATAAAACGACTCCTTTGGGATGCAACGCGTACACGCTTTGCTGTAAGCGTGCCGCGCACCCCACCGTGCTGTCCCCATAAATACCACGATTGTAAACCGGAAGCTGTGGATAGTATTCATATACATTGTAGCCTTGGGTGAGGGAATCCCCAACAAAAACAATGCCCTTTTTCTTTTCAATTTGATTTAACGACTCAAACTCGTCCATGCGATTGCGATGAGTCGATGTATTGATTTCTTGACGAAGTTCATTTTGGCCCGCTTCAAAACCTTGGGACCGCATTTTTTTACCATACGCGATTGCTGCAAGGCTAGCAAGTATGACCAGCGCTACTCCGATTGCGACGTACATTAGTTCAGTAGGCATTTTTGGATTTCCTTTCTATGTCTTTACAAAGAAATCGGAATGCCTTTTTCCCAAAGGACATTCCGATGAAGGGGATTAGTAGGTATGTGCGAGGGCCGTCGCTTTTTGAATCATGTCATTGACTTCATCACAAATGGCATAATCGCTTTCCACTAACGGATACAAAGGTTCGCGAACCGAACCGATTTCAACACCATTAAGCGCTAAAACACGTTTCATCGCAGCATACAAGTTGCCTTTGCATGTGCACAGTTTATAAATGATGCGACAAATGTCATTTTGTACCGCCAAAGCGTTCGTCAATTCCCCTTTGTTGATCAAATCATTGAGTTTTAGGAAAAGGGCTGGCATGACGGCATAGGTTCCGCCAATTCCACCGACTGCGCCCATGCTGCGTCCCGCTAAGAATTGTTCATCCGGTCCGTTGAATACAACAAAGTTTTCCCCACCCAAATCCTTGAAGATTTGAATGTCTTGTGAAGGCATGGAAGAGTTTTTCACCCCAATCACGCGTTCGTTTTTCAACATTTCCCCAAGTAGACTCGGTGTTAAACTTACACCTGCCAATTGTGGAATATTATAAATGATGAAATCGGTGTTTGGGGCAGCTGCCGAAATGTCATTCCAGTATTTGGCAATGGCATATTCCGGTAATTTGAAGTAAATCGGTGGAATGGCTGCGATTGCATCGACACCAAGACTTTCAGCATGCGCTGCAAGTTCTTGGGAATCCGCAGTGTTGTTGCACGCAACATGGGCAATAATGGTCATTTTCCCTTTTGCTACTTTCATGACGTGTTCTAGTGTCAACTTGCGCTCTGCAACGCTTTGGTAGATGCACTCTCCACTCGATCCTCCCACATAAAGTCCATGAACGTTTTGGTCCACAAAGTATTGGGTCAGTTGTTCGACACGATTTGGATCGATGTTTCCTGCTTCGTCATAACAAGCATAAAATGCTGGAATTACTCCTTGATATTTTTTCATTTGTTTCCCTTTTCTTGTATGTGATAATACACAGCGCCCAATAAACCTGAGCTATTTTTGAATTTTGCCGCTTTTACGTTAAGCTGTTCTACAAAGCGTGGCATTGCATGTTGTTTAAGATATTCGCGAATCGGTTCGATGAGCAGCACTTCTTGCTCACTCACGCCCCCTCCAATCAAGACCAATTCAGGATTGAAAATATGGATGAGTGAAACCAAACCACAGCCTACACGCTGAATCCAGGTGTCCAGCAAGGCGTGTACGACGGGATCCCCAACGTGTGCAAAAATCCAACGCCCATCGATGTTTTCCTGTGGAAAAACTGCTTGCACTTGTTGGACGAGTGCTTTGGTAGAGGCAAGACGTTCATAACAACCACGATTTCCACAGGTGCACAGTGCTCCGGTGGCATCAATGGAAAAATGTCCCAACTCTCCGGCTAACCCACGTGCACCTTGCAGCAGTTTTCCTTCGACTACAATGCCTCCACCAATACCGGTCCCAAGTGTGATGCCGACTACGTTTTGATAGCCTTGCGCATTGCCTAACCATAGTTCTCCAAGGATCATTGCGTTGGCATCGTTGATCACTGTCGTTTCAACCAAGAAGCGTTCCTCAATGGTTTGCTTGATGGCGGAGCCCAAGTAATGGTCGATATGTCCCGCACTGCCAATGACGACGCCACTTTTCGAATCAATCTGTCCCGTAGCCGAAACCCCAATGCCTTCGAGTTGCACTGGAT
>JBOGAI010000234.1:0-2030 GCA_051655665.1 Erysipelotrichaceae bacterium
CGTTGGTACATCCACCCCAAATCACTGAAGCTGGTTTCGCTTGCCCCAGCGTCTAACGCGGCTGCGAGTAAGCGATCCACATCCTGTTTGCTCGGTGCGGACAAGGAAAGAATCACTTCACTGCTATCCTTTGCTGGAAGTGGGCGGTGGGTAAAGCTCATAAAATATTCTTCCACAAGCAACATGACAAAAATCGATTCACTGATGATCAAGCATGCGCCTTGATCATCGGTAAAATCAAGATCAAAATCCCAACCCATTGCCCGAAAAAAGGTCATGCTTTTCGGTAAATCCCTCACGGGTAAATTGATAAAAATCATTTGATTCATAACAGGTGCCTCCAATCAAATCGATTCGTAGGAACATTATAGCGAGCACGCAAGGATTGTCAAACGCAATACCAGCAGAGACTTCTCGGTACTTGACCCCTTTTAGAGAGAGGGGAATCAAGGCAATGATGACGTAGATGGCGTGTTCGACCCATTCCTCGTTTTCATAAATGAAACGCTCCCGGACGCACTCAAAGCGCATTCCTGCTTTGCTGGCCACTCGCTTGGAGGGTTCATTGTCTAGGTTGATATGCGCTTCAAGGCGATGAAAATCCAACATGGCGAAGCCAATGGTCAACACTGCTTCAATGCACTGGGTACCATAGCCCTGATTCCAGTAGGGATTGAAAATCGCATAGCCAATGCGCCCATACTGAAATTCGTCTCGCTGGTGGGTGGTGATGTCACAATAGCCTAGCGCCTTTTGACTTTCGCGATGGAAGACATGAAACAAGTAGCGTTCATCTAAGCTTGCCAGAGTTTCTCTTTCCTCGCATTTTTGGTTGAACCACGCTTCATCTAGTTCCTTGGTATCAAACCATCCCTCATCAAACCGGTTTTGAGCCCTTTCTTGGTCATCAAAGCCTTGTTTCCAAATAGGGTAATCTTCCGGTTTTAATGGGCGAACAACAATGTCGCCATGTTCGATGCAAATGTCTTGGTAGTGATGCAATCATCCTCTTTCTCTGATCATTTGACCAGTCTTTTCTTCATTATATACGCATTGCTTCCGATCCGTCATTTTCCATTTGCTCGGCCAGCCTTTTCACTTCGCGCAAAGCCTGTGGAAAGCGCTCTTGCATCATCGTTTCAAGTTCAAGTGGTACTTGACTTACTACCTCTAAGCGGGTATGGTCTTCCACCTTTTCCAAGCGATAGGATTCGCTTCCACTCTCCCACTCGCGCTCACGCTCTTGTGATCCAAAGTCTTGCAAGTCTATAAGATGGTGAAACTGCACATACGTTTCTTCCACACATTCTGCTACCAAATCGCGGACACTGTAGCCATTTCGCGCGTTGACAAACTCCACAATACTGCCACGTTGGAGTTCCCCTAGCAAGATCATGCCTTCATCCAGCCAATTGGCCCATACCGGAAAGCTATCCTTTGCCCATAACACCTGCCATACTTTCGCCTTGTCGGCATGAATGAGAATTGAAAACGATAAGGTGACAAAGTCAGATTGTTTCATGGCTTGTTCTCCTCCAACGGGCCCACGGTGGGCCCCTTGTTCAATCTTGTTTTTCCATCTTCCACGATAGAACATCCCAAATAGGCTGTCAAGTCAACCCCTTCTTGACACAGAAAAAAGAATGCATCCATCGGAGGCATTCTCGTCAACACTTACTCAATCACTTTCCAAGAATCGTCGCTTCCCGGTGTGCTGGTTGTCCACCATTTCGCTTCATAGGTTGCCCCATTGTACACGACACGGTCTCCGCCTACACATACCATTCCACTATACCAATTCAAGGTTCCATCTTCGTTGGGTTTTACGACTTTTTCCCAAGCCGAAGACGTATCTGGTGTTCCCCCTTGGGTCCACCATTTTGCTTTGTACTCTTCCCCTTTATAAACCACGATTTCTCCACCGTAGTAGATTTTGGCTGGATCAAAGGTGTCGGTTCCTACGATGACTTCTTTTACGGTTACTTTGATCGTTTGAGACGTTGTTGCCCCTTTTGAATCGCGAACCGAAT
>JBOGAI010000235.1:0-3752 GCA_051655665.1 Erysipelotrichaceae bacterium
TTTCCTCCCTACTTCGCCAATTCAGCAGCAATGGCTTTTACCGCGTTGAAGGCAGCTGTCGAAGAAATGGTCACTCCAGAAATGGCATCCACTTCACTGAATTCCACGTCCACTTTTGTGCCTACGAATTTTTCAGTAAAGCTTGCATTTTTGACTAGTTGTCCATAGTCATCACTGTCATTGTTTACCGTGTTCACAAAGGCAGTAATGGTTTGGTTGGCATCTACCGTAATTTCAAACGTCAAGACATCCAAGAAACCTTCACTTGTTACCGTGTAGGTTGTTGTGCCATCAGCGTTTTCTACCACGTTATCGATGGTTCCGTAGTTTTTCTCAACGGTACCTGGTTCTCCAAGTTCCCCGATGTTGTCTTCATAATGGTCGGCTGCAACGCTGATTCCATACAAGACGGCTTTCGAAGATACCGTAGCACCTGCGATGGAATCAAATTCGGTGTTTACCGGTTGTTCCAACAAGCTATTTTTGAAGTTGTCTTCTGCTACTTTGGAACCCAAACCAGCAGTTTCTTCTTGTGCAAGAACTTCATAACCAGAAATCGCGCCTGCCGCATCAATTCCCACAAGGAACACGATGTCCGCTTTGTATCCTTTTACCGCCATTTTGTAAATGTAGGCTTCGGATTTCCCGCTTGCTTTGAACAAGCCCACGATTTCTTTGTTTTCCGATGTGAACTCTACGATTTCAAAGTCCGCACCTGGATATAATTTTTCCAAAGCAGCTTTTTCTACTTTGATTGCGTTTTCTGCGATGATTGGGGCTGTCACATCATTTACAGCGGCCAACACACCACCCGCGATGGCACTAATAAGTGCCAAGAACAAAGTTAAGTGTAAAATTTTCTTCATAGTGGCCTCCTATTAGTTTCCAATGTTGTTTACTGCTTCTAAAACTGCACGCACAACGGATTGACTCGAGTAAGTCGCTCCACTTGCCGTATCGATTTCCAAGCTGTCGTCTGCTGTTTTCCCTGTAAATTGTCCAAGGAATTCCTCCGTCAAGATTACATCCCCAATGTCTACCGTATCGACAAAGTTGGTTACTTTAATCGAAACGATTTCTTTGGTTGACGTATTCAAAACGATTTCAAACGTATTCATATCAGGGTAGAACCCTTCTGCTTTTACCGTGAACGTAGACGTTCCATCGCCATTGTCTGCCACATTTTCAAATGCAGCATTGATGTCTTTTACGTTATCAAAGTTCAATGTGGTAACCGGTTCTGGTTCTGGTTCTGGAGCGGTACCAGGTGTGACCCCGTTTGCACCAGCCAAAGTAGTTCCCATTCCCAACAAGAACAAGACAGCCGTCGTGATGTATACTTTTTTCGCATTGCGATTCAAGTTTCCATCGAAAGAACGCTCGATCATCGGCGTCAGCATGTTCATCAACAAGATGGCGAACAATACCCCTTCTGGATAGTTCCCCAACAAACGAATCAAGACGGTGATGATTGCAGCACCCACTGCAAACACAATACGTCCTGCACTAGAGGTAGGAGACGTTACCGGATCGGTCATCATGAAGACCGCCCCAAACATCAAACCACCCGTAGCGATGTGTGTCAAAGGATACCAAAGGATTCCAAATCCCTCAATGCCCGGTACACCGCGGAATACGGCTACCCCTAGGGTAATCAAGAAGATTGTGGTTACATAGACCACCGGTGTTTTCCAGTCAATGACTTTGCGCAATGCCAATACAGCACCCACAAGCATAATCAACAAAGTATTGGTTTCCCCAATACCACCCAAGTATTGTCCTGTGAACAGTTGCGTCAATCCACCCACTTGGGCAAACATCGCGCTGATGGCATCAGAGCTTGTAACCAACCAGTTGTATTGTGATGCAATTGTAGTTGTAGCGGTTGCGCCAGAGAATGCATCCATCGAAACCACAGCCGTAGTAAAGGAAGCCAAAACGATGGCACGTCCCAACGCTGCAGGGTTGAAGATGTTGTTTCCAAATCCACCAAAGATGAGTTTACCAAACAACAATGCAAACACGGTCGCAATTACGATTGCATACAAATTCGTGTTTACCGGCACCATCATCGCCAAGATAATGGTTGTGATCAAAGGGAAAGAGCTTTGAACAAATTTCTTAAAGTCTTTTTTGATGAGTAAGCACCAAGCGAATTCGGTTACCAAACCGGTCACCACCGCAGTTGCCATAATCAATAGAGCACGGGTTACATACTCCATACCCAAATAGTCTGCCGTAGCATAGTAATACAATTGACCACCAAAGACAACGAGCAAACCAAGCATCAATTCAAACATAATGTTTTGTGTACTTTGACGTTGGCGCAAGTTTGGTGAAGCATTAAATGTAAATTTCATTTTTGTTCCTCCTTACTTCGCACGTGCCGCCATAACACGTTTCGCCGTACGTACTTTTTCTGTCACATCAATTTTGGATGGACAAACATACGTACACAATCCACACTCGATACACTCCTCTACACACAAGCGTGACAAGGCATCGGTATCGTTTGCTTTCAAAGATGTAGCAATGCGCACTGGTTGCAATCCTGCCGGACAGCTGTCCGTACATTTTCCACAACGCAAACATGCGATGGCTTCTACTTTTTTATTTTTTAAGATCGTCAAGGCGTTCGTAGCACGGTCAATGACAAATTTGTCGTTGACAATCGTTTTCCCCATCATCGGTCCACCGCAGATGAGCAAAATGTCCTCCGCTGTGTATCCACCCAATTGGGCAACGATTTCACTAACCGGTGTTCCTACGCGCACCAAAACGTTGCGAGGATTGGCTACACCATCACCTGAAACGGTCACGATTTTCTCCACGATTGGTTGTCCTTTTTTCAAAGCGACACCCAACATGATTGCCGTTGTTGCATTATTTACAATAACACCAATTTCTCCTGGCAAACGATCGTATTCTTTTTTAAATACTTGTTTGACAAGCGTGCGCTCCCATCCCATTGGATAGACATCTGGTACTTCGACCACTTCAAATCCAGGGTAAGCTGCACATGCTTCTTTCAAATTGGCGGTAATGCCTTTTTTGCCTTTTTTGATGGCAATCATCACCTTTTGCGCATCCGCTGCTTTTTGCATCGCTGCACAACCCACAAACAAATCTTCCATATAGTTGCTTACGGTACGATAGTCTGCAGTAATGTAAGGTTCACATTCTACCGCATTGATCAAAATCGTATGAATGTCGGCCGTATTTTGGTATTTTACGTATGTAGGGAAGCACGCTCCTCCACATCCTACAATACCGGCTTCTTTCATAAATGCTTGCAACTGCTCAGCACTTGCACTTTGATAATCCAATGGCGTAAGTGCCTGCACCTCTTCATTGGTCTTATCGTTTTCAATCACGACGTGATTGAGTGGCTTCAACGTACCGTGCATTACTTTTTGTACGCCTTTTACGGTTCCAGATACAGACGAATAGATTGGAACAATCAATCGATCGTTGCATTGGGCAATTTTCGTGCCAACATAAACACGGTCTCCCTCATTCACCAAGACATCAAACTTGTCGGAATGTGTCGCAAAAAGGGGAATGTAGACGAGGTCCGCTGCGTTCGCAAGAAGAACTTCAGAAGAATCCGTCAATTCTTTGCGGCCGTAAATATATTGACGCATTGGTCCTTTAAACAATGACATCAAAACTCACCTTTCCTTTCCTAAATATTACGCTTAACGTTTGCGTTTTAAACATTAAACACCATTTTTATTATAGCGCAAATGACG
>JBOGAI010000236.1:0-4358 GCA_051655665.1 Erysipelotrichaceae bacterium
AAACCCAAAGCCTTAGAACAGCGCGGCGGAGCACTATACAGCGATGCCGCCTGCAATTTGATTGTCTCGTTGTATGCCGACAAAGGAGACATCCAATACGTCAATACGCGCAATGGGGCAACCCTTACGGAGTTGGACCCCGATTGTTGCATTGAAGTGGCGGCCAAAATCACCAAAGAGGGACCCCAACCACTCCAGATCAACCCCCTCATTCCCCCATTGCGTGGTCCCATCCAACTGATGAAAGCCTATGAGCAGACCTGCGTAGAAGCAGCGTACACCGGCTCCTATGCCACATGCATTGCCGCTTTGAATCTCAATCCCTTGGTCGATTCCGATTCAAGTGCACACGCCCTTTTTGCATCGCTATACGATGCCCATCAAGCCTATTTACCACACATTCAACGAAAAGAGGATCCATCATGAGCTTTCCACACGACTTTTTATGGGCCAGCGCAAGCGCGGCCTACCAAATAGAAGGAGCTGCTTTGACCCATGGCAAAGGCCCTTCCATTTGGGACATCTATGCCCACCAAAGCGGAAACACCTTTAAAAATACCAATGGCGATGTCGCCATTGACTTCTACCACCGCTTTCAAGAAGACATCGCCTTAATGAAAGAACAAGGGCTCAAAGCCTATCGTTTTTCCATTTCTTGGCCACGCATCTTGCCTTTGGGCAAGAAGGAACGCAATCCAGAAGGCATCGCATTTTACCACACGATTATCGACTTATTGCGAGAAAACGACATTGAGCCTTTGGTCACGATGTACCACTGGGATCTTCCCCATGCGTTGCAAGAAGCGTATGGGGGTTGGATCAACCGCCAAATCATCGAGGATTTTGTCGCCTATGCACAATTGCTTTTTGAGGAATATGGTAGCAAAGTCAAGTACTGGATTACCCTTAACGAACAAAACATCTTCACCTCCCTTGGCTACTTGCAAAAGTTGCATCCACCAAAGCAAAATGATTTCCAAGCGTTCTTGACGGCCAATCATCATGCCAATTTGGCCAACGCCCTTACCATCAAGCGCTATCGTGCCATGGGATTAAAAGGCAAAATCGGACCCAGTTTTGCTTACAGCCCGGCTTATGCCAAAACATGTTCCCCAACGGATGTGTTGGCCATGGAAGATGCGTTGGAATTGGAAAACTGGTTTTGGCTTGATCCTTACGCAAAGGGAGAATACCCCCAATTGGCCTTGCGCAAGATTGCACAACTCGGCTACCACATCCCGATGCTTCCCGAAGACTCGACCTTGTTAAAAGGGGCCATCCCGGACTTTATGGGGATCAATTACTACCAAACGACCACCTTTGCCAAACAAGCATCCCCAATCCTTTCCCCCACTGGCAATACGGTACAAAGCAATAGCGCGCGCCTTAGTGATGCCTTGTATCAAATTGCAGACAACGAATACCTGCAAAAAACCGATTGGAATTGGCTCATTGATCCAAGTGGCCTCCGCATCGCCTTACGTCGCATTACCTCACGCTATGGTTTGCCTACCTTAATCTGTGAAAATGGCTTAGGGGCTTATGATGTGCTCGAAACGGATGGCACCATCCACGACCCCTATCGCATCGCCTATCTCAAAGCGCACATTGAGGCCATTGAGGAAGCCATTGCAGATGGCTGCACGGTGCTGGGGTATTGTACCTGGAGTTTTCAGGATTTGTTTTCCTGGCTCAATGGCTACGCCAAACGGTATGGTTTTATCTATGTCGATCGTGACGAGGAAAGCGAACGCGAACTCAAACGCTATCGCAAAGACAGCTTCTATTGGTACCAAGAAGTCATTGCCCAAAACAAAATTCCGCAATAACCCCTATTACCAGAAAGGATACGCAATCGCGTATCCTTTTCCTTTATTCATTTTCGATTTTCACCATGCGATAGCCCACTCCAATGTGGGTTTGTATATACTTCATGTCCATATGGTTGCGATCGATTTTCTTTCGCAAACTGGCAACGTAGACTCGCAAGGAAGCCAAATCACTTTCAATGGCATGGGTCCACACCTTGTCCAAAATATAATGATGGGTCAATACCTTTCCGACATTACGCGCCAACAAGCACAGGATGCCATACTCTATGGGCATCAAATGCACCTCCTGATCTGCTACCTTCACAATGGAGGCGCCATAATCAATGACCAAATCTCCGTTTTGAAAGACGACTTCTTCCGTTCCACTGTGTGATGCCAAATAGGTAACTCGACGGTGCGTTGCACGCACTCGGGCGAGCAATTCTTCCACACTGAATGGCTTGGTAAGATAGTCATCTGCCCCCGCATCCAATGCCATAATTTTGTCTTTATCGTCACTACGTGCACTGATGACAATAATCGGGATCATCGACCAACTGCGAATTTTTTTGATGAGTTCGACTCCATCGATGTCGGGCAAACCAAGATCCAACAAAATAATGTCGAAGGTGTTGGTAGTTGCTTTTTGAATGGCACGTTCTCCGTTTTCCGCAATCTCATAGGCATAGTCCTGGGTTTCTAACGTTGTGCCGACAAGGTTGCGAATCGGAGGGTCATCCTCGACAACCAAAATTTTTAGTCCATTACTCTTCATGAATATATACCTCCTGTGCTTTTAAGCAAAACCGGAAAATGGTACCAGTGGGAACGTTATCGTGAACACTGAGTTGTCCACCATGGGCCTCCACAATGGATTTGCATAGTGCCAACCCAAGACCCATCCCGCGTCTGCCATCTGCCACTTGATTTTCCACAGTGTAAAACATCTCAAACAATTTTGCTTTTTGCTCGTCGGGAATGCCCCATCCATCGTCTCGCACTTCGACAATGATTTCGTCGCGCTGTTTCCACGTCGAAATCGTAATATGAGAACCCACATCGGTGTATTTAATGGCGTTGTCCACCAAGTTGATAATGACTTGCATGATGAGTTTTGCATCCATATTGGCCACCAACAAATCGTCTTCTTCCACAATGGAAAGAACATGATCCACATTGCGACGATTGATGTGTTTTATCGCTTCACTAATCACATCGCTGAGTAATTCCGGTTGCATGTTTAGATTCATGGTTCCATTTTCGATGCGCGTGACCGACAACAAGTTTTCCACTAAATTGATGAGCCACATGGAATCGTCGTAAATATCTAAATACAATTTCTGTTTTTGCTGTTCTTCAATTTTGGAATCTTGGTCCAGCAAGATAGAAGCGTTCCCTGAAATGGAGGTCAACGGGGTACGCAAATCGTGCGAGATGGAACGCAACAAATTGGCCCGCAATTGTTCTTGTTCCAACTTGAGATGGGTGTGTTGCTGCTCCTGGATGAGTTCGTTTTTTTCAAGCGCCAAGGCACACTCATTCAAGATTGCACCCATCACGTCTTTTTCAAAAGCAGGAATCTCTTTGCGTTCCATATCAATTCCAACCACCGCGAAGACCTTGACTCCATTGCGAATCGCCAAATACAAACAGCGCGCTCCAGGCAGCGTGGTAGTGGAAAAGCCGGCATGTTTATTGTTTTTAAAGGTCCACTCGGCTACCCCAATTTCTTGGGGGTTTAACTGCATTTCCCCTTCACTTCCCTTGCGTAAATAGGAGGCAATCGGTGTGGGATTGAGCACGGGATTGCCCAAGAAGAAACACACATTTTTCTCCAACAACTTGCCCAATTGTGCGGTAATGTGCGCGGCAATTTCATCTGCAGTGTTGGAGTTTTGCAGTTTAAGGCTTGTTTCCAACAAGATTTCGGTTCGATAGGATTTTTTCGCATTGCTGCGCGCTGCATCTTTGACCTTTTGGGTCAATGAGGAGCTGATGAGCGCTGTCACAAACATGATGAAAAAGGTGACAAATTGCTCTGAGTTATATACAAATAGCGTATTGAAAGGCGCGACAAAGTAATAGTTGTAGATCACAATACTGCCCAAACTATACAAAATACTCATTGCCTTTCGCTGGGTAGCCAAAGAAACAAATAAGACCCCAAGCAAATACAACATGGGAATGCTCGTTTCACTAAAACTAAAGT
Organism: Erysipelotrichaceae bacterium; assembly: GCA_051655665.1. Taxonomy (GTDB): domain Bacteria; phylum Bacillota_I; class Bacilli_A; order Erysipelotrichales; family Erysipelotrichaceae; genus JBOFMT01. The sequence continues at coordinate 4,021 of JBOGAI010000236.1, forward strand.
GACGAATCTTTGTAGACACTACGGTGGCAAAAGCCAATACACTCAATGTAGCAAATACATCCCAACTCAATCCGACCGTGTGCATACGCAGTTTTCGGTTGCGTGTAAACGGTTCGTCGTTGTAGGAATTGGGAATTAAGAAGATTTCCAAATTGGGTGCCATGTTGGTCAAGCGCGAAGAAAAACTTTCACGCACAAAAAAGAAGTTGCGACGGGTGTTGGTGCGGCCCAATACGATTTTGGACACACGTGCGACCTTGGCATACTCGGCAATTTGCTCGACCACGTCATTGCCATAAGAGGTAACAACTTTCGCCCCCAACTGCTCCGCCAAATGC
>JBOGAI010000237.1:0-5645 GCA_051655665.1 Erysipelotrichaceae bacterium
CTTATTTTATCACATCTCGCATCTATCGTCGTTCCAGACGGTATTCGATGTATGGCTTTGGCAATTTTGTCGACCATGATTCATGGGCAATGGTATTTGCCTTTGTATTGAGCTTGATTGCCGGGATAGCAATGGCATACTTGTGGCCCTTGGTCATTGAAGGAATCAAAGCATTGTTTGCCTGGATTGGAAATGATATTACCAACCCAATCAACTTGTTTGTATACGGAATATTCGAGCGATTGAGTGCTCCATTGGGATTACTGAATATTCCCCGGGAAGTATTTTGGTTTAGTGAACTGGGTGGAAGTTGGATGGATGCATTTGGAGTTACCTATCTAGGAGATGTAAGCATCTATGCGGTCCAACAAAATTTAACAACCATGATTGGCACGGCTGGTCGCTTTATTACCCCTTACTACATTATCAATATGTTCCTTATTCCTGCGTTTTACATGGGATACTACTCATTGGTAAGCGACAAGAAAGACAAAAGACGTTACATTAAATTCTTCGTTATCGCATTGTTGATTTCCATTTTGTGTGGGAACCCACTGCCGGTGGAGATATACATGTTGTTTATGGCACCGGTGCTTTACGTGTTTTATTTGTTCATTGTCGGAGTTCTCTATGCCGTGCTGGCAATCTTCAATGTCTTGATTGGATTCAATTTCAATGGGATGCTAATGGTTGCAATGCCAGGGAGTGCCATTGACCTGATTCAGCATTTGCGTAATCCTGAAATGTATGGTGCTCTTGTACGTTTGGCCGTCATCGGGCTTGGTGTGTCCGTATTGTTCTACATCCTGACGCGCATGTATTTCAAAAAATACGCCATCGGCTTTTTCGAAATGCATACTGTGGAAAGCACGTGTGATGATATTATCTTTGACCTAGGAGGATTGGAAAACATCCTTCAGGTGCATTCGACACCAGACAAATTGATGGTGGATCTCAAAGACAAATCCCAAGTGGATTTGCCTGCCTTACAAAGCAAAGGTGCTTATTTGATTTTTGAATCAAAAGAAGGCTTTTTGATACGTTTGGGCAATATTTCAACCATTGTGAAAGAGCAAATCGATTTGCGACTCTTTGGTCCAAAGCCAAAAAGATTTAGAAAAGGAAGATAAGCTTCCTTTTTTTTCAAGAAAGGAACTTTAGTATGAAGGATGTAAACCAATACACGCCCATGATTCAACAATACTTGGAAGTGAAAAATCAAAACAGCGACTCCATTGTTTTCTATCGTTTGGGGGATTTTTATGAAATGTTTTTTGAGGATGCGCTCGTCGCAAGCCGTGAACTAGATTTGGTTCTTACAGCTCGCAATGGGGGGAGCGAACAAAAGGTTCCCATGTGCGGGATCCCTTTTCATGCCGTCAATAACTATTTGCCAAAGTTAGTCGCACGCGGCTATAAAGTTGCCATCGTCGAACAATTGGAAGAAGCAGGGGCAACCAAAGGCATCGTCAAACGTGATGTCGTGAAAATTGTCACCCCAGGGACCCTCATTGATGACCAGCGCGATGAGAAGGCGAGTGTCTATTTATCCGCTTTGTACGAAGGGGTACAAGGCTATACGTTGCTGTTGTGTGAAATGTCGACCGGTGAGTTGCGCTGTCATTTTTTTGGTCAAAATCTGATGGATGTACGCAAACAACTATTATTATCCAATACACGGGAAGTCGTCGTCCAGAGCAATGCCTCAACGTACATCAGTCGTATGTTGAAGGAACTGCCGGATTTGGTGGTGTCATTGCAAGAGGATACGCATTTGGAAGCGCAATACGCTCCCTTATTGCAAGAGGAAGAAAACCTGGATTTGCGCCAAGTATTGGCCTTGTTGACCAACTACCTAAGCAATACGCAAAAGCGTTTTATGTCCCATTTGTTGCCAATTGAAATCGTGCGCGAGAGCGACTATGTTCGCATGGACTATCCCACTCGCACAAATTTAGAGCTCATCGAACCCTTGCGCGCCAATGCCAAATCACTGACCTTGTGGTCCTTCTTGGATCGCTGTTTGAGCGCCATGGGTTCTAGACGATTGAAGCGTTGGGTGTCGTATCCGCTGATTGAACCCAATAAGATTGCCCAGCGTCTGGATACCATCGAATATATCAACGACAACTTTTTGCGTAAAGCCGAATTGAAGAGCAGCTTAAAAGAAGTTTACGATTTGGAGCGTTTGGGCGCACGTATTGCCTATGGGTCCATCAATCCCAAAGAATTGCAACGCTTGATTCGTACCCTTCAACAAGCCCCTCACATTCTTCACGTATTCGAGCAGTGCACCAGCTATCAAGCTTTGTATAAAGTGGATGCTTGTCAAGATTTGTGTGCCTATTTGGATCGGGCCTTAAGCGAAGAACCCCCTCTCAATGTCAAAGATGGCAATGTATTCCGCGAGGGATTTCATGAAGAGCTCGATGCGTTGCGTCAACTCAGTCAAGCGGGGGAGCAATGGATTGTAGAACTGGAAAACCAACAAAAGGAAGCGACGGGAATCAAATCCTTGAAAGTCGGCTATAATCGCGTCTTTGGTTACTATATCGAAGTGAGCAAAGCCAACTTAAATTTAGTGAAACCCGAGTATGGCTACGTCCGCAAGCAAACGTTGACCAATTGCGAACGGTTCATTACCGATGAGTTGAAAGCCAAAGAAGAACAAATCTTACATGCCCAAGAGCGTTTGATCCGCTTGGAGTGCGAATTGTTTGACCAATTGGTAGAGCATATCAAAACCTACTTAGAAAAGATTCATCAACTAGCGGATGCATTGGCAACCATTGATGCCTTGTATGCCTTAGCGGAAGTATCATCGGAAAATGGGTATGTGCGCCCAAGCTTTAATGAACACTACCAGGTCAACATTGAGAAAGGCCGTCATCCCATCCTTGAAAAGACGATGAAAAATCAAGCCTTTGTCGCCAATGATTTTATTTTGGACGAGCAGCAAAAAATGTTTCTTTTAACTGGTCCAAACATGGGCGGAAAATCAACATACATGCGCCAAATTGCCTTGATGGTCATCATGGCACAAATAGGATGTTACGTACCAGCAAAAAAAGCAGACTTGATGATCTTCACCCAAATCTTTACCCGCATTGGGGCAAGTGATGACATTATGTCCGGAAAATCGACCTTCATGGTGGAGATGAGTGAAGCCAACAATGCCCTTCAACATGCCGATGAACAATCACTCATTTTATTCGATGAAATTGGACGCGGAACTTCCACTTATGATGGAATGGCACTTGCCGGTGCGATGATTGAGTACATCGATCACTTTATTCATGCGAAAACCATCTTCTCAACCCACTATCACGAGCTGACCTCATTGGAAAACGAAACCAGCATCCGCAACATTCATGTTGAAGTACATGAAGAAAACGATCACGTCACCTTCCTGTACCGCGTGCAACCTGGCAAGGCGGACAAATCGTACGGAATCAACGTAGCACGCTTAGCCAAATTGCCAGACGCATTGCTAGAACGTGCGCAACAAATCTTAAATAACTTGGAAAATGAGGTGGAACCTTATGCCCCTCAAAGTGTTCAATATATAGTGAAAACCAGTGAAAACGAGTGGGTCATCGAGCAATTGAAATCCAAAGACTTCAATAGCATGACGCCATTAGAAGCATTGAATTATCTGTCGTCACTTAAACAACAATTGCGATAGAAGAAAGGATGAACCATGGGTATAATCAAACAATTGGATCCCCATTTGACCAACATGATTGCCGCGGGGGAAGTCGTAGAACGACCGATGGGCATCGTGAAAGAATTGGTGGAAAACGCCATCGATGCAAAGGCACAACAGGTATCGGTGTATGTGTGGCAAGGTGGCATTGAAAAAATCGAAGTCATCGACGATGGTTGTGGCATGGATGCCGCCGATGCCTTAATGGCCTTCGAGCGACATGCTACAAGCAAACTTGCCGATCCCGCCCAATTGTGGCGCATCAAAACCATGGGCTTTCGGGGGGAGGCACTGCCCTCCATTGCGTCTGTATCGCATGTACGCTTGAAAACCAACAATGGCCAAGAAGCCACTCAGGTTGAGATTGCATGGGGTCAACTCAAACACCAAGGACCGTGTGCCATGAATCAGGGAACCAGCATTGAAGTATCGAACTTGTTTCAAAAAACACCAGCTCGACTCAAACACCTAAAAGCCGCGAACTATGAGTATGCTTTGGTATTGGATGTCTTACAAAAGTTTGCCTTGGCGCATCCAAAGATTGGATTTTCCCTGTATCACAACGATAAGCTGACGTTTCAATCCAAGGGGCATCCCGATTTGCAAAACAGCATAGCAGAAGTGTATGGAATCGATTTGGCCAAACAAACCATCGCTTTCCACGTCCAAGATGCTGATTACGCCATTGACGGATTCATTGGTCAACCCGCAGTACATCGAGCAAACAAATATTATATTGTCCTGTTTATCAATGGTCGCATGGTGCGCAATCAACGTTTGACCAAAGTCATCTGCGATGCCTATTCCTCCTATTTGCCTGCAGGACGCTACCCTTTTGCCGTCTTGCACCTTACCATGGACTATCAGTTGGTCGATGTCAATGTGCATCCTGCGAAATGGGAGATTCGTCTATCCAAAGCGAGTCAGCTAGAACAACTGTTGGAAGAGGGGATTGCGAATGCATTGAAACATCAATTCAGGCCCAATGTCATTCACAAAGTACAAGAAAGCCAACCGGTCCAACAACTTCGCTTTGAAAACCCAAGTCAAGCACAACCAAGTGTTGCGCTTCCAGCCAAGGAACAAGAATTGCCCGTGTTGGTTGTCCCAAGTACACCAACCCCCGCTTCGATTCACCCACCCAAGGGTACGCCGCAACAGGAGCATACAAACCCTATTTCCCAGGAAAAGGGGAATACAGAAATCCATCCAGCATGGCCTCAAATACGTTTGATTGGTCAATTTGCCAATCGTTATGTATTATGTGAGGGTATGGATGGCTTGTATTTGATTGATCAACACGCCGCACATGAACGCATCAATTTTGAAAAACTAGCCCAGGCGGCGCAAAGCAATCAATTTCATTTGAAGCCATTGCTGCTTCCGCTGCGCTTTGAGGTGGATCATCGCATTGTGGATCAACTGGAACGGATCAATGCACAAATCAGCTCGATTGGCCTTACCTTTGAAGCCTTTGGTAGACAAAGTGTGTTGGTACGCGAAATTCCAAGCTGGATGCAAGGCAGCGACGAGTTTGCTGTGTTAACCGATTTGTTGGAACTGGTGAAAAACGATCAAAAGATTGAGGTGGTTGCGTTACGCAAAGCAGCCATTGAATCCATGGCTTGTCACAGTTCGATTCGATTCAATCGCTCTTTGCACCACCACGAGATGGTGGCTTTGCTAGAAGCGTTGCAGCGATGTGAACAACCATTTCATTGCCCACATGGGCGCCCTACTTTTATTGTGTTGGGACATGGCGTGTTAGAAAAAGAATTTTACCGAGGTGGTTAGGATGAAACAAAAAGTTTTAGTAGTAGTAGGTCCAACAGGAGTTGGGAAAACCAAAACCAGCGTGGCATTGGCCAAAAAATACAATGGAGAAATCATAAGTGGGGACTCCATACAGGTGTACCGACAGCTCTCCATCGGCAGCGCT
>JBOGAI010000238.1:0-1640 GCA_051655665.1 Erysipelotrichaceae bacterium
GATTCTCGATGTTTTAGCTCGCAAAGTGAAACAAGGGGTGGAAGTTCGGCTTATTTATGATGATGCAGGTTGTATTCAACTATTACCAGCACATTATGATGCATACTTACGCTCACTTGGTTTAAAGGTTAAAGTATTCAATCCGATTCGTGCTCGATTGGCAATTCAAATGAACAATCGTGATCATCGCAAGATCCTTGTGGTTGACGGTAAGGTTGGTATTACCGGAGGAATTAACTTGTCGGATGAATACATCAATGAAGTCAATCTTCATGGGCACTGGAAAGATAGTTCTGTATTACTCAAAGGAGCAGCTGTATTTTCCCTAACGGCAATGTTCATTCAATTTTGGAATTATGATGAAGCAGAGAACGAGAATATTTGGGACTACTATCTTGGGGATGATGTCTTAAACCACTACGAAAACGATGGTTACGTGCACCCGGACGCAGATTCTCCAACCGATAATGAAAATGTCGGTGAGAATACCCATCTGAATATCATCAATGCAGCGAAAAAGTACGTGTATATTCAAACGCCGTATTTGATCATTGATCATGAAATGCGTGTAGCACTTACCTTAGCGGCAAAAAGTGGAATTGATGTTCGTATCTTAGTACCACATGAACCAGACAAGCGCTTTGTATTTGAGATGACAAAATCAAATTATGCTGCCTTGCTCGCAGATGGAGTTAAGATTTATGAATATACGCCTGGTTTTGTGCATGCGAAAACGATGGTTGCAGATGATGAAGTAGCAATCATTGGTACCATCAATATGGACTATCGCTCTTATTACTTGCATTTTGAATGCGGGGCATGGTTTTACAAATCACGCTGTGTCATGGAATTAAAAGAAGATTACTTAAAAACCTTGGAAGTTTCACAAGAATTATCTTATAATGAAGTAGTAAATATACCGAGATATTTAAAGGTAATCCGTGCAATATTGAACTTATGTGCACCATTGGCATAAACAACAAAAGGAGCGTTTATGATTGAAGAAATAGGACTGATTTGTGAAGGTGGGGGAACCAAAGCCGCCTATACCTCAGGGGTGTTGACCTACTTTATGGAACACAACATCGAATTTGGATATACCGTTGGCATTAGTGCTGGCGCAGCAAATTTAATCAACTACATTACCAAACAGCCGGATCGATTGCATTATATGGCTATTGATGCTGCCTGTGATCCCAAATCCATTGGACTTCGTCCACTTTGGAAAGAAAAATCTTTCTTTGGTTTAAACTATGTATACGACAGTGTTGAACAAGCTGTGGCATTGGATGTTGCAGCATTTCAATCGTCGAACATCAAGTTTGATGTTGGTTTGTATGATTTTGAAAAAGATGAAGTAGTTTATGTCGATAAAAGTTTTCACGATGAAGATTCGACGGTAATCAAAGCAAGCTGCGCACTCGCTGTTTTGTGTCCACCGTTTTATTACCGTGGAAGAGCTTATATGGATGCCGGAATTGTAGATATGATTCCCATTGAACAATCGATTCGTAGAGGAAACAAAAAACATATCTTTATTTCCACAAAAGAAGAAAACTTTGAACGAAAAGCGGCAAGCAAGGCACAACTTTTCGCTTGTAAGTTGCGGTATCCAAAGTATCCAAATGTGGCAACCCATT
>JBOGAI010000239.1:0-5194 GCA_051655665.1 Erysipelotrichaceae bacterium
ATTAAGAAACATTATGAGTGTTCGATTAGAGAGAAGTCCAAGATTGTAGAATTAAGCGATCTCATTAAAAATGAGAAAGTAAGATTCTTACTTTCATTCTTGCAACATTGCGATAATCAATAGCATTTTCAAGCTTCAAAGTGTTCAAAGAGCGTCAATAATTCACGTTTTTTCTGCACATTGCATTTCAGGTAAATATTGTGGATGTGGGTTTTGACCGTGCCATCACTAATGCATAACAACGATGCAATTTCTTGTGAGGTATAATGGTCAATTAGTAATGATAACACCTCTTCTTCGCGGCTAGTCAAGTCATGTTTACAAACAAAGTGATGCAAATGATGATCTCCTGTTGGAAGATTGGTTTGAGTGGTTGGAAACAGCGAGTAGTGGTGAAACAGACGCAAAATGAAAACAATGGATAAAATCGCGAAGCATAAGGTCATCATGTTTTCGGAAAGACTTCGATACACGATGTTTGCGCCAATGTCTTCATACATATCAATCAAATTGATGGTATAAAAGTCTTCCAGCATGATGCCAAAATGCAAAACGATAAAAGCAATCATGCTACGGGCTAAAAAAGTATTGTTACAGGAGAAAAAAGCAATTAAATTCTTTTTCGCAAATCGATAGATGTACCACGCAATCATAATGTTATAACATTGAATGGACGTATAAAAGACATTTGAAGCCAAAGGTTCTGGTAGCACTACCGGGCTGCACAGCATACAAACCAACAAGCCAATGAACAGTAGTGTCTCCTGAAAGCCTATTTTGGTGTGCGTTAGCTCGCGCGAAAGTAGCAAGAAGCAAAAGCTGATTCCACTGTACTGCATGATTTTCATGATGGGCGAACTCAGATACATGCTAGTGTAGCTGTGGTTCAAATTCGAAAACAATTCAATGGTGAAGCTTAGGGTGTTGTCAAACAAATACAAACCAAAGATGATGGCCAGCAATAAAAATACTTTGTTTTTGTTCATGGCAAACGCGGCAAAACTGATAATGATGATGGTTGTGAATGTGGTGGTTAATAGGATGTTTAAAGCAAAGAGCCATAGATCCATAAATGAACACCCTCCTATACTACTGTCATACCATAAAATCACAAAATAATGTAGTTAAATTGTAAAGGTTTATAAAAGTTTAGAGGATTTCTGGATAATGGTTGAGTAAAATCATCGTTTCGATGATTTTTTTTTTGTCCTTTTGGGCCTACGCTGTACCTAGGGCACAACACTGCTACACCATAAGGAGGATATATAGCATGCGTCATTACATTGATACTCAGGAGTATACCAAAGAAGAACTGTTGGAGATGGTGCAGTTGTCACTGCATATCAAAAAATGCATTAAGGAAGGGTACTATCCACCCCTTTTGCAACACAAAACATTGGGCATGATCTTCCAACAATCTTCAACACGCACAAGAGTAAGTTTTGAAACCGCAATGGAACAATTAGGAGGGCATGCGCAATATTTAGCGCCGGGGCAAATCCAGCTGGGTTCCCATGAATCCATTGAAGATACATCCCGGGTATTGTCAAGATTGGTTGATATCGTGATGGCACGGGTGGAGCGTCATGAATCGGTCGTATCCTTTGCGAAAGTCGCTTCGATTCCTGTGATCAATGCGATGAGTGATTACAATCACCCTACGCAAGAACTCGGTGATCTTTGCACCATGATCGAACACTTGCCAGAGGGCAAAAAGATGGAAGAGTGCAAAGTGGTTTTTGTTGGGGATGCAACTCAAGTCTGCGCGTCACTCATGATGATCACAACCAAAATGGGCATGAACTTTGTCCAATTTGGACCGAAAGGGTTTCAGTTGAAAGAACATCATATCCAAATCGCAGAAGAAAACTGCAAACGCAGCGGGGGAAGTTTTTTGATTACCGAAGATGCAGAAGAAGCGCTTGCCGATGCAGATTTCATCTATACAGATGTATGGTATGGGCTCTATGAAGCGGAACTATCCGAAGAGGAGCGCATGCGCGTCTTCTATCCAAAATATCAAGTCAATGCAGAAATGATTGCAAAAGCGAGCCCACATGTATTATTCATGCACTGCTTGCCTGCAACGCGCAATGAAGAAGTGAGCGATGAAGTGATGGATGCTCCATACTCCATTATTCTTGATGAAGCGGAGAATCGCTTGACGGCGATGCGAGGGATTTTGGTATACTTGATGAATTTAGCAAGCAAAGATATCGATGAAACACGTAAACTACAAGCCCAAAAAGACTTGGAAGTGTTTATGGATACTCATCACTTGAAGGCGGTGTAGCGATGAAAATTGTAGTAGCGCTTGGTGGGAACGCCTTAGGGAATACTCCGGATGAACAACAAAGACTTGTGAAACATACGGCACAAGCGATCATTGCGTTACTTGTCGAGGGTCACAGCGTCGTAGTCGTACATGGGAATGGACCACAAGTAGGCATGATCAACAATGCCTTTGGAGAAGCGCATTTGGGATTTGAAATGCCTTTTGCAGAGTGCGGTGCCATGTCGGAGGGGTATATTGGATATCATTTACAAAATGCAATCAAATCGGAATTGCGCTCTTTGCACCGTGATCAAGAAGTCGTAAGCTTGATTACCCAAGTCATCGTATCCAAAGACGATCCTGCATTTCTACATCCCACAAAACCAATTGGTGGATTCTATACGAAGGAGGAAGCCGATGCACTCCACCAAGCACATGGATTCATCATGAAGGAAGACAGTGGACGTGGATATCGACGAGTGATTGCGAGCCCAAAACCGCTGGATGTTGTAGAAAAACACAGCATTCAGTCTTTGGTGAAAGAAGGAGCACTTGTCATCAGTTGTGGGGGCGGGGGAATTCCTGTCATTGAAGTAGAAGATCGTTTGGAGGGGGTTGCAGCCGTGATTGATAAAGATTTTGCAGCAGCGAAACTTGCGGAGTTGGTAGAGGCTGATTGCTTGTTGATTCTCACGGCCGTGGAAAAAGTGATGGTGAATTATAATACACCTCAACAAAGCGCCTTGGATGTCGTAAGTGTAGCAGAAGCCAAACAATTCATCCAAGAGGGTCACTTTGCTGCAGGTTCAATGTTGCCGAAAATGGAGGCAAGTGTGAGCTTTGTGGAACAAAATCCAAAACGCATTGCAATCATAGCTTCCCTCGAGCAAGCAAAAGACGCCATCACGATGCAAACTGGTACACGCATTGTTGCATGATGCTATGCAAGCGTCGTTCACTTCATAGAACGAAGAATGCATTGGCTTCAAGTGGGAAATGCTATCAGTTGCAATTCAGACAATAGAATTGTGTGGGGCGTTGGATCGTTAGAGTAGTTGATTTTGAATACTAAAAAAAGGTGAAGCGAAACAATCGTAGAGAAAGGATTAAGGGAATGGCAAAAAGAATTGAAGGTACTACACCAAAACAAGATGGATTTCGAATGCCAGGTGAGTTTGAGACACATGCACAAACCTGGATGGTTTGGCCTGAACGCACGGATAATTGGCGCATGGGTGCAAAGCCTGCACAACATGCTTTTGTAGAAGTTGCGCGCACGATTGCGCGATTTGAACCTGTCACGATGTGTGTCAGCAAAGAACAGTATCAAAATGCAAGAGCGATGTTGCCGCCTGAAGTGCGTGTAGTGGAAATGAGCACGAACGATGCATGGATGCGAGATATGGGCGCAACATTTGTCAAGCATGCAGATGGGCGCGTGCGTGGTGTGGATTGGCGTTTTAATGCATGGGGTGGTTTGGTAGATGGTCTCTATTTTCCATGGGATCAAGACGATCGAGCAGCGCAAAAAATGTGTGAAATAGAGCACATCTCAAGTTATCGGAATGATGACTTTGTACTAGAGGGAGGATCCATTCATGTGGATGGCGAGGGAACATGTGTGGTCACAGAAGCATGTTTGCTCAGTGAAGGAAGAAATCCAAACCTAAGCAAGGCAGAGATTGAAAAAAATTTAAAAGAATATTTGGGCGTTGAGAAAGTCATTTGGTTGCCTCATGGGATCTATTTGGATGAAACGAATGAACATGTGGATAATGTGTTTCAATTTGTACGACCTGGAGTTTGTGTGCTGGCATGGACGAATGATGAACACGATCCCCAATACGAATTCAGTCAAATGGCCTATGAAGTGTTGTCCAATACCGAAGATGCCCAAGGCAGACGACTTGAAATTCACAAATTACATATCCCCTCAACGGTATTGATTAGCGAAGAAGAGTCCAAAGGGGTCGATTCGGTCGATGGCACACTGCCACGCAATCCAGGGGATCGCCAAGCCGCAAGTTATGTGAATTTCTATATTTGCAACGGAGCGGTCATTGTTCCCGGTTTTGATGATCCCGTTTATGACAAACAAGCAAAAGAAATGTTAGAACAGCTATACGAAGGGAGAGAGGTTGTACAACTCTATGCAAGAGAAATCATCCTTGGGGGTGGTAACATTCACTGCATTACCCAACAACAACCAAAATAGCGATGGAACGAAAAAAAATTAATTTATTTTCTATGACCTTGTTTACCGTTTGTGGAATTCTAGTTTTGGACACCTTTGTGGCACCGGCCATCATTGGCGTTTCAAGTATTACGCTTTGGATTTTAACTGCCATCTTCTTCTTTGTTCCCTATGGTTTTGTCATTGCAGAACTAGGTGCCACATATCCTGATGATGGGGGAATCTATGCGTGGATCAAACGGGCCTTTGGAGATATGATTGCCACGCTCAACGGCTGGTTTTATTGGGTCAACGTTGCCTTTTGGATGCCGGCGGTCTTTATTGCCTTTGCTTCTTGGTTTGCCTTGGCATACGTTCCAAACCTAAGTGGTTGGGGGCAAGCGGCCATTGCAGTTGCCATGTGTTGGCTCATTGTATGGATCGGGATTCGTGGAGTAGAATTATCCATGAAACTCACCACCATTGCAGCAATGTTGAAAGTAGGGGTATTGCTCATCTTTGGTATTTTGGGTATAGTGTATGGTTTGCGAAACGGGTTCGCCAATTCCTTTGAACTTCAAGACTTTATTCCTACCTTTGACAATGCACTGATGTTTGCTCCCGCTATCGTGTATAATTTTTTGGGCTTTGAGCTAATCAGTTCGATTGCCAATGAATTAGAAGACCCGAAACGAGACATTCCGAAGATGGCGATTTTAGCAGGCATTATCATTACTTGCCTTTAT
>JBOGAI010000240.1:0-3114 GCA_051655665.1 Erysipelotrichaceae bacterium
AATGCCGCCTCCGATTTCAAAAATGACTTCGCGCAACGTCGTGCCCATCGGAATTTCTACCAAACCGGTATTGACGATTTTGCCACCCAAGGCCAAGATTTTGGTTCCTTTGGATTTTTCGGTTCCAATGCTTGCAAACCAGTCTGCCCCTTTGTAGAAGATTTGCGGAACGTTACCCAGTGTTTCCACGTTGTTGATGATGGTCGATTTGCCCCATACCCCTTTGACCGCCGGGACTGGAGGACGTGGACTTGGCATGCCGCGTTTTCCTTCAATCGAGGCAATGAGGGCGGTTTCTTCTCCGCACACAAATGCGCCTGCACCCAAACGGATTTCGACGTCAAAGTCGAAGCCCAATCCGAGAATGTTTTTCCCCAACAAGCCCATTTCGTGCGCTTGTTTGATGGCCACCTCCAAGCGTTGGACGGCGATGGGATATTCGGCACGGATATACACATAACCATGGTTCGCTCCAATGGCATAGCCTGCAATCGCCATCCCTTCAATCACGGCATGAGGGTCCCCTTCCAAGATGGAACGGTCCATGAAGGCACCAGGATCGCCTTCATCGGCATTACAGATGATGTATTTTTGATCGCTGTTTTGGTTCAAGGCAAACTGCCATTTGTTCCCGGTAGGGAATCCGCCCCCACCGCGTCCACGCAAACCGCTTTTCTTCATTTCATCCACGACTTCTTGTGGCGTCATTTCGGAAAGGACCTTCGCAAGTCCCATGTATCCATCGCGCGCAATGTATTCTTCAATGCGTTCTGGATCAATCAACCCGCAGTTGCGAAGCGCAATGCGCTTTTGTTTTGCATAGAATCCGATTTTGTCGATGTTAAAGATGCGCTCTTTGGTCGCTTCATCGATATCGGTAATCAGTTTCTCTTCAACCACACGACCTTTGTAGAAATGCTCGGAAACGATGCGTTTCACGTCGTTGGCGTTCACATGTCCATAAAACACTTTGTCTGGATAGATGGCAACGATGGGTCCTTTTTGACACAAACCGAAGCATCCCGTTTTCAATACGCGTACTTCACTACTCAAGCCTTGCGCTTCGATTTCCGCACGAAGCGTCGAAATGACATCCATACTGTTTGAGGAACTACATCCGGTTCCTGCACATACTAATACTTGTAAACGTTCCATGCGCCCCTCCTATTTTTCAGCACTTGCTGTATATGCTGCAATGACAATCCCCTCTTGAATGTGAGTGTGTACGATTTCTTTCGCTTTTTCTGGGTTCACTTTCACATACGTTGTTTTGTTGCCTTGTTTGTCAAAAATTTCCACGATGGGTTCTAGCGTACACATCCCAATGCACCCGGTTTGGGTCAACAACGTGTTTTTGACGTTCATTGCATCAAGTTCGCTGTGCAAAGCGCTCAACACTTCACGTGCCCCCGCCGCAACCCCACATGTCGCCATTCCGACGACGATGCGATAGTCTTTGTCAGTATTGCGCAAATCAACGAGTTTTTGACTTGCTTCTCTCATTTTCTTTAAATCTTCAATTGATTTCATAAGTCGTTCCTTTCTAGTGAACATGTTGATTGAGATAGTCCATCAAGTACTCCTTGGTGGCCCAATCTTCGATTTGTTCGACCCCTAATTGTTGTAGGATTTCTGCTTTGTCAAAGACAAAACGATGGGTTTGATTGTGATAAACGAAACGGATATTGCAAGAAGAGACATCCATCAGCAAGACTATGGCTTGTCCGATGTTCCCAAGGGGAGGCAAGTCCCAACTTTTTTTAGAAAAGCGTGCACAAATGTGTGTGCCCACGCCTTGCGTGGAATCAATTGCAAATGTCCCTTCACACTGCAGTGCGCTTGCCTTAAGCAAGGACAAGCCCAAGCCATACTTGCGTGTGGTACGCGTTGTAAACTGGGGCGTGCAAGCCTTCGCAAGCACTTCAGGGCTCATGCCCACTCCATTGTCGTGAAACGACAAGGTTAGGCTGTCGGCTTCACTGTGCAACTCAATGAGTAGTTCACTTGCTTTTGCTTCTATGGCGTTCATGCCGACATCACTGATGTGCATCGCCAAATCGACCATCATCATCGTGTATTCCTCCAAAAAGCATTCCACTGTGCCCATTCCATGCTGGCTTCATTGGTGCCAATGTCCACCAAGCGATGGGCATCGGAATTTTTGAACCACACACTGGATGCGCGCACCCCAACCGTTTTGGGAATCAGGACATCCTTGCGTATTTCCACTCCATCGTAAGGCAAATGGTTGGGAATGAAGCCAAGTTGGGTCAAAATGCCATTTTGGGGATGATCGATGTGGGCCAGTACCACTTTGCCATGATGTTCCTGTATGCGCTCGATGAGGGCAGCCAGGGGCAATTGAAAACTGGTCAGCAGCAAGGTGGGCTCTTCTTTGACCAACTCATCGTGTCCGTCAAACACCCATTGATGTCCAAAGTAGTGGGGGCGGTTGTCGATACGCAAACGGTATGGTTCAAGTTGCGCAAGCAGTGCCGCTGCGTCGTGGTAATGGGAAAAGTAGGCCAATACATGGACCTCTTCTTGAGAAGTCAATTCGACACCACACAAGATTTGCATCCCATAGGTGTCAATTTGGTCTAGATAGCGCAAGGCTTCTACGGTATTGTGGTCGGTGATGGCAATGGCATCCAGTCCCGCTACATAGGCCATCTTCACGATGTTTTGCAAGGTCATGTCATCGTCTGCACATGGTGAAAGGGCAGAGTGAATGTGCAAATCATACCGTAGGGTTGTGTTCATAAAACGCTTTGGAGAACTGTGCGGCATCCAAGGAGGTGCCCAACAAGGTACACTGTTCTTCCCGGGCATAGGCAATCAGCTCCTTTGAGGGGATGACGCCCTCGACAAGTACCACAGCGCCAAACTCTTTGAGCTTGGCAATGGCAATGACGTTTTCATGCGCCTGAACCGTTGCCCAAATTTGACCGGGTTGTCCATGTCCCATGACCCAAGAAAGCAAATCGCCAATGTACAATCCTTCAAGTTCCAAGCTTGGCTCATAGATTGGAGTCCAAGCCGTTAGGGTGCTAGTCTTAATCCAATTTTCCAGTGTCATATCCTTCTCCTAAGATTTTACAATCTTTCAGGGTT
>JBOGAI010000241.1:0-4613 GCA_051655665.1 Erysipelotrichaceae bacterium
GAAAAGATCGCATTGCGACCGAAAAAGGAGGAATTGAGGCATGATGGAACACGTTCAAATGCTCGCTTGGCTTCCATTCACCATTTTTGCACAGGAGCCACAAGAGGCAGGCCAATCGATACATCCAAGAATGTATCGCCTTTTGCAAGCCATTCGTACGGGATCACCCAATGTGGAAGAGGTAGTGCAAGACATTGATGCACTGGACTTGGGGGATGCCATTTCCTTTATGATTTTGAAAACTTATAATCAAGAACCCATTGAGCAAGAAGATCAAGATTGGGTATATGAATCCGTACTTGCCCTTGAACCCATTCAACTGAAAGTGTATGGTCTTTTACTGTTAATGATGACGCGTAGCTTCAATAATCAAGAAAGCGTCGATGCCATCATGTTGAAGCGTACATTGGATTACATGGAACAAATTCCAGAAAGTGAACGTACGATTTTTCAAGTATGGATTTGTCGAATTTTGCATCACTATGGCTATCATCCGATATTAGGATTGCGCATTGCCAAGGATATTGAAAACTATGCGAGTCAATACGAGGAAGCCACGTTGCAGACCATTAGCTATTTGTATCAAGGTATTTTTTACCGGGAAATGCGACGACGTTATTTGTCCTTGGACTACTTGACCAAAGCGATGAACTCGGCGGGGTTCGTGCTTGTCAATTCGCAGTATCATTTCGAAATCTACTTGCAAATGATGTATGCTTCCTTGGAAGTGCAACAGTTGGGAAAAGCAGAAGAAGTCTTGGAAAAGCTGAAACGAGAATTGGAGACAAATCAATTGCCGGACAGTCGCATGGAAAACTTGCATGGATTGCTATTGGCTGAATATTATTTGCATACCCGTACTTTAAGCGAAGGAAGGGATTTGCTTGCGGAAGTCGAATATCGCTTGCATGAAATTCGATCTCCGAAAATTGCACAATTACAAAAGCTTATTTTGGAACGCTTGCTTGGGGATTACGCATTTATCAGCGACAAGGCGATGCAGGCATTGCATCACTATCGTTACTTTTTGAAGTTGGCGGGAAATAATTTGTGGGAGTGTAAAGTTGCTCGCGAACGATTGGCGATGACCTATGAAGCGCTCAGTGATTACGAAAAGAGCATGCAACAATATTGGGAAGCGTCCAAGATTACCGACCTGATTCAGGAACAAATGATGAGTGTAGAGAGCGAATTGCACATCGAACATATAACCTTGGAACTAGAATCGTTGGGCATCTTCCCACCGAAACATGTGGCCCAAAGCATTCCGTACAATGCGGAAGAACAGCGCATCATTGCGCAAAGTCAGTTGAGTATGAAGGAGTACATCTTGTTACGCTGTGAATTCATCCCCAAAAGTGGGTGGAGCAGTGTTCCCTTCCATCAAGTACGCTTTGATGCAAATGAACTCTTTGAACAAGTCATTCCAAAATGGGCTTCCATGTATTTTGAAGTCAAAGAACAAACCTATTTGATTGCACTGCGCAAAGACAAGGGCCAAAACATCGAAACATATACGAGTCATTTCTTTGCGAAATGGCATGCATCGGGCTTTGCCGAGACGACGCTTTTGCAGTACAAAGTATTAGTGGAACACAAAGAGTAAGGCAGGAATGCACCTGCCTTTTTTGACCCCGTTTGCTCTTGCGTAAGAAAGCGGATGAGGTACTCAAAATCATGCGCAAAGTAGATGCAGCAAACCCATTGGGGGATGGAATACTATACCTTGTACAATGGGGGTTTTTAAGGTAAAATGTATAAGGTTATAAAGCCTTGAAAGGAGACAATGCTATGATTTTTGAAAAAGATGAATTACAGTCAATCATTGCACGCAAAGACGTTGTTACCTTACGTGAAATCTTTGATGAATATAACATTGTCGACCTGAGTGAGTTGGTTATGGAATTGGATTTGAGCGAGACGCTTTTCATCTTCAAAACCTTAAAAAAGGACGTCACCGCCGAAATCTTCACCTACCTGCCACCTGAAATCAAGGAAGATTTGGTTCTGGCGTTTACCGGGCCAGAAATTCAGGTCATTTTACACAATTTGTACAGCGATGATATGCTGGAATTTATTGAAGAAATGCCGGCCAACTTGGTCAAATACATCTTGCAGAAAGCGACGCCAAGTCAACGCGAACAAATTAACTTGTTGCTTTCGTATCCTGAAAGCAGTGCAGGTTCCATCATGTCGACGGATTTTATTGCGTTGAAAGCGATGGATACGGTGGATTATGCTTTGACCAAAGTACGCCGTTTGGGCCGTCAAGCTGAAAATGCAATGCACTGTTTTGTCACAGGACCCAACAAAGAACTGTTGGGCACCTTGACGTTGCGTGATTTGTTGTTTGTCGACGACCAATTGCTCATCGAAGATGTTATGAACACGGATTTGATTTCCATCCATACGATGGATGACCAAGAAGAAGCGGTGAAAGTATTCGAAAAGTATGACTTAACGGTTGTTCCGGTTGTCAATGATCAAAACCGTTTGATTGGAATCATTACGGCTGATGACATCCTGGATGTCATTCATGAGGAAGCAACGGAAGACATGCAGAAGATGGCGGCGATTACTCCGCTGGAAAAAGGGTATTTGGAAACCAATGTGTGGGATATGAGCAAATCTCGTATTATATGGTTGATGATCTTAATGATTTCCGCTACCGTCACAGGGGCCATCATGGAAGGGTTCGAGTCGGCTCTGGCTGCCCAAACCATCTTGGCAATTTTCATTCCCATGTTGATGGATACTAGTGGGAATGCGGGAAGTCAATCCGCGACAATGGTCATTCGTGCGCTGGCAATGGGGGAATTGGAACCCAAGGACCTCTTTAAAATTTGGCGCAAGGAAGCAGGAGTCGCTTTGATATGCGGTGGTGTTATGGGAGGGATTAACTTCCTGCGCATTTTGCTCTTTATGGGAAGTGTGAGCTTTGAGACCTCATTGGTTGTTTCGATAACCGTCTTCATTGTCGTTCTTCTTTCCAAAATCATTGGTTCCACCTTGCCGGTTGTTGCCGTGAAATTCAAACAAGACCCAGCCATTATGGCCGGACCGCTTATTACCACCTTGGTAGATGCCATCTCCTTGTTTGTGTATTTCCAATTGGCAATGCGGTTTTTGATGTAGGAGGTGATCGCAATGGATATCACAAAAGAATTGCTGATCAACTGGATTGAAGCAAAAAAAGTACACCAACTACGTGAAGTGTTTCATGAATATAACATTGTCGATTTGGCGGAAATCGTCGAACAGCTCAATGTCGAACATACGTTGTTCTTGTTTAAGATTTTACAACACGATGTCAGTGGGGAATTGTTTTCCTATCTATCGTCCGATGTGCAAGAAAGCTTGATTACCCTCTTTACCGGTCCACAAATCAAAGAAATTCTCGATAACTTGTACAGTGATGATATTTTGGAATTCATTGAAGAAATGCCTGCCAATATCGTGCGTTTCATCTTATCGCATGCAACCCTAGAGCAACGCAGCGAAATCAATAAGCTGCTTTCCTACCCTGACAATTCGGCCGGTTCCATTATGTCCACCGACTACATCTCTTTTGAAAGTGAAGACGATGTCGCGATGGCACAGTTGAAGCTGCGCCAGCAAGTGAAGAATGCAGAGACCATTTCCATTTGTTTTGTCGAAGACCACTTTTCCCGTTTGGTTGGTACGATTGAGCTCTATGATTTGATTTTTGAAAAACCATCTGAAAAAATCGTCGACATCATGCACTCTGACGTCATCAAGGTGAACACGTTTGATGACCAAGAAGAAGTTGCGAAAAAATTTGAAAAGTACGACTTGAATGCCATTCCCGTGGTAAACGAGAAAAACAACTTGGTCGGTGTCATTACCATTGACGACATTATCGACGTTATCCATGAAGAGGTAACCGAAGATATGCAAAAAATGGCGGCGATTACGCCTACCGATGAAAGTTATTTGGATACGTCGATCGCGAAAATGTCACGCTCGCGGATTGTGTGGTTGCTGATTTTGATGATTTCTGCTACGTTTACGGGAAACATCATGGCCTCCTATCAAACTACCCTTGATGTGCTGCCAACCCTATCCATCTTCATTCCGATGCTTATGTCAACCGCGGGGAATGCCGGAAGTCAAGCGGCGACGATGATTATTCGTGCCTTGGCGATTGGGGATGTGGAACCCAAGGATTTACTGCGTATTTGGCGCAAAGAGTTCTTTGTTGCCCTGGTTTGCGGTGCAGTGGTGGGACTGGTCAATTTCTTGCGCATTTTAGTCTTCATGCGCAATGTTGACGTGATGACTTCTTTTGTCGTTTCGTTGACGGTTATCATTACCTTGATGACCTCCACCATCATCGCTTCAACGCTGCCCATTGTTGCGGTTAAAATCAAACAAGACCCAGCCGTCATGGCGGCACCACTCATTACCACCATTGTGGATGCTGTGGTCTTGTACATTTATTTCTTTTTGGTTCATTTGTTCTTGCTGTAAAAAAGAGGAGCTCCTAAGGTCTCCTTTTTTTTTTGCTTTATTTGGCCGCAATGCGCATGTCTTGTTGCAAGGTTTCCAAATCCGCACCAAGAAGCAAAGCCTTTTCTTTGTAATGATTGGCG
>JBOGAI010000242.1:0-5871 GCA_051655665.1 Erysipelotrichaceae bacterium
TTCCCTTTGAAATGGGCTAAGAACAGGAACAAATCCTATTTATGAAAAATATTTCAGTAAGAAAAAGAAAGTTTTTGAAAAACTTAGTGTTAAATACTTGCGTAAATTGAAAATGAATGTTATTATAAATTCATCATACTAATGATACGTGCTAGATGCTATTCTCCTCCATTGTCGTATTCTAATATTTAGCACATTTTTTCAAAAAGGGCGCACGTGCCCTTTTTTTATGATAAAATGAAACCATTATGGAAGGTGGTATTTGATGAAACGAAATATGAAACTCTGGCATGGACTGACGTTGCTTGGGATTGTAGGACTGGATCAATTGACTAAAATATGGATCGATAGCAGCATGCAATTGCATGACTCTATTGTGGTGATAAAAGATTTCTTCAACATTACGTATGCGCACAATACCGGTGCAGCATGGAGTATGCTGGAAGGGAAGATGCTTTTTTTCTATCTCGTTGCCATTGTCGCAATTGTAGGATTGACTTGGTATTATTTCAATACCCAACCGTATGAACGCATTACGCGTTGGGGACTTGTCTTGATGGTTGCCGGAACGATTGGAAACTTCATCGATCGCTTGATGTTTCAATATGTTCGCGACTTTCTGGATTTTATGATTCTAGGATATGATTTCCCCATTTTCAACATCGCCGACATGGCGTTGGTGATTGGGGTGGGACTCATCTTACTAGACGTCTTTATGGAGACCTTTGGAGTGTATAAACAAAATGAAAACTAAAACCTTTATTGTTGAACAAATTGATCAACACGTCCGCTTGGACAAAATTATTACCAAATATGCCGAGGATTTTACACGCTCTCGCGTGCAAAATCTGATTGACGAAGGCAATGTATTCGTCAACGATGTGGCTCAAAAAGCCAATTACAAAGTGAAAACCAATGATACCATCGTTGTGGAATACGAAGACGATGCAGAGATTGAAGCCATTCCAGAGGAAATGGATTTGGATGTTCGCTATGAAGACAGTGATGTCATCGTCATCAACAAGCCACGTGGCATTGTCGTGCATCCAAGCACGGGAAATTTGCATGGAACACTAGTCAATGGACTGTTGTTTCATTGCAAGGACTTGTCGGGCATCAATGGCGTTTTGCGTCCGGGAATCGTGCACCGCATCGACAAAGATACGACCGGTCTTTTGATCGTAGCCAAAAACGACAAAGCGCATTTGTCACTGAGCGAACAATTGCAAAAGAAAACGGTAAACCGTTTGTACTATGCGTTGGTTCACGGTGTGATCGAACACGACTTTGGAACGATTGACGCCCCGATTGGACGCGATCCAAAAGATCGTCAGAAGATGTGTGTGACAGCGACCAATTCGAAGCAAGCCGTAACCCACTTTAAAGTGGTGGAACGCTTTAAGAACTATACCCTAGTGGAATGTCGCTTGGAGACCGGACGTACGCACCAAATCCGCGTCCACATGCAATACATTCAGCATCCGATTGTCGGGGATGAAAAGTACTCCTACCGCAAAACGATGCAAACCGGAGGACAAATGTTGCATGCGCACCAACTCGAGTTTGTACACCCTACAACGCATGAAACCGTAGTGGTAAATGCACCATTACCAGAGCAATTCGAAACCATCTTACAACAACTACGTCAGGGGGAATAATATGCACTTCACACTGCAGGATTTACAAATTCTTCAGGTAGTGGAACTTCTCATTCGCAAATACGGATATCAAATCATCAATGTAACACCCAATACACATACGATTTATGTAACCAATCCCATGCGCAATGACTTTCCGATTGTCAAAGTCACCAAAGCGCGAATCGAAGACTATCGCAGTGATCCGGAATACCGTGAGAAAATTCACCTTGCCTTGAAGAAAATAACCAAAAGCGAAGGCAATTTGTTGGTTGTCAGCGTGAACCCCCTCACCTTGTCCTCCAAAGGGGCGGACTATGAGGTGGTCAATGTGGCACAAGAGGGCTTCCATCACGCCAATGAAATGGTAGAGGCATTGCCCTTCGCACTCGTTGAAAGCCAAAACATTGAACAGGACATTCATACCCTTGATTCAAAAATCGTAGCCCAAAGCAAAGCCATTGAACGCAAACAAGCACGCACGTGGAAAAACCTGCCGCAAGTGACCGTTGTGGTGGCAGCGCTTTGCGTAGTGTATTTCGCTATCATCAATTTGGTCGGACTGCAAAGTGGCGACATCTATGCGTCGTCCATTTTTCTTGGGGCTTATTATAAAATGAGCGTATTTGCCAACCATGAGTTTTGGCGCTTTTTGAGTGCAGGGTTCATCCATATCGATCTCTTGCACCTGCTTGTGAATATGATGGCTTTGTGGAGTGTGGGCCGCATCTGTGAATCGTTGTTTACCCGCAAACAATACGTGGCAATCCTTTTGGGGTCTATTGTGATGGGCAGTGCCTTTGTGTACATCGGGGACCAAAACGTCATCTCCGTCGGGATTTCCGGCGGATTGTATGGATTGTTGGGGGCCTTTGTGGTGTACTTAGGCGCGACGGGCGGCTTTAAAAATCCAGCCATTCGCAACAGCATTATTCAAATTGTTTTAGTCAATTTGCTGATTTCCTTCTTGCCTGGAGTCTCCTTGATGGGGCACTTGGGTGGTTTGGTAGCAGGGGTGTTGTTGGGCGTCTTGTTCACTAAAAAACCTAGTTGGGCCAAGTTGCGCATGCATACCACCATTGCGAGTTGTTTGCTTGTAGGCTTATTGGTGGGCGCCATCATCCAAGTGGATACCATCACACCTTATTATGGGGGAACCGATCAAGCTTTGGTTGATACCGCTCGTGAGTGGAATTTGAATGGATATGCAGAATACATGAAAACCAATTTTAATGAAGTATACGGTTCAGAAGTCATCAAATAGGGGAGGATGCCAATGAAAAGAAGCGATGTATTGTCTTGGGATGAATATTTTATGGGTCTTGCACACTTGTCTGCCAAACGCAGCAAGGATCCTTCGACTCAAGTAGGGGCTTGCATTGTCAACGATGATAAGCGAGTTGTCAGCATTGGATACAATGGATTTCCCATTGGATGCGATGACGACGTGTTTCCCTGGGCGCGTGAAGGCCATTTTTTGGATAGCAAATATCCTTATGTGGTGCATGCCGAACTCAATGCGATTTTAAACGCACACCAAAGTTTGAAAGGCTGTACGCTGTACGTATCGTTGTTTCCTTGCAACGAATGTGCCAAGGCCATCATTCAAAGTGGCATTCGCAAAATCGTGTATGAATGCGACAAATATGCACATACCGATGTGGTCAAAGCCAGCAAACGCATGTTGGAGGCCTCAGGGGTAACGTTGTATCAACTGCCGCAAAGCATTGAAATCGAAGTGAAACGCAAATAAAAACATTGTTACGTTGAAGTGAACCCAATTTATTGGACACATATTTATTAGGCAGTTATTAAGGATTGATTCCTGTATTGGACAGG
Source organism: Erysipelotrichaceae bacterium (assembly GCA_051655665.1). Lineage (GTDB taxonomy): Bacteria > Bacillota_I > Bacilli_A > Erysipelotrichales > Erysipelotrichaceae > JBOFMT01. The sequence continues at coordinate 3,477 of JBOGAI010000242.1, forward strand.
GGTCAATCCTTTTCATTTTACCGTTATTCTTTTCGTATTGTAGTATTCCATATATTCGTCCCTGGCACCTTTTTCATCAGGTGTCATGACATTGTATTGCTTGTCGCATTAGCAGTTTTACGCCCTCGTTTTTGTTTTACTATTACACTTCCGTGCTTTTGATGGGACCTACTCCAAGCAAATACCAAACTGTGAGGGAATAAACCGTATTCAAGTGCTACCGAAATTGCACCTTGCTTTCGTTTTAAACAGATTTCTATTTTGGCTTCACTTGTCAGTTTTGCCATAAAAAAATGAACCTCCATTATTTGGGTGTCCAAATAACGGGGTTCATTTCCCGTGCTCAACAATGTTTTTTTAATCACCTAAGGCTTTTTTGGTATTGGCATAGTGGGTTTTGGCGACAGCATCCAACGCTGCTACGCCATGGCGTTCCACGTACTGTCGAATTTGTTCGTCCACCTGTGCACTTGCCCCCTTTTTGAAAGGAAAGTCGTACCGTTCGCACATTGCTTGAAACGCAAGTAGGAAATAATAGCGTGCCAGTACCGAGGCAAGCGCCACTGCAAAGTATTTGCTCTCCGCTTTGGTTTCAAAATGGATGGTTTGCACCACCTCAGGGTCGTGCTGCAAATAGCGGAAATACAAATTCGGAGCGCAAAACTGGTCAATGATGATATTGGGTGGATAGGCATTTAGTTTTTTGGCCAAATGCAAATACGCTTGGTTGTGCATCTTGGCCTTGATGGCATTCATGTTGGTCGTAAGATGCACTTGGTTGTACTTATGGGGGTCCAAAATCAGTTTTGAGTGCGGAATTTTGGAGAGAATGGTGGGCACCAGTTGTAAGATGGTGGCATCGTTCATCTTTTTGGAGTCTTGGATTTCGAGGTCCTTCAGTGTTTCATACAAGGCTTGGGATACCGTGCAGGCCACCACGACCACCGGGCCGAAGTAGTCACCCGTTCCCACTTCATCGCTTCCACTCATCGGAAAGGCGTATTGTGGGGCAGTGTTGCCCTTTGGTACACTCGCTTTGTGCTTCATGCCTTCTGCATAAAAGGCGGCATCTTCCCCTTGAAACACGACTTTGCCAGATTGGTAGGCCGTAATGGTACAACCGACGAGGGCAATTTGATAAAGCGCATAAGGGGGCGTTTTTTTCTTGGTTGCCGTAGGAGCCAATTTCGTATAAAGCGCTTGGATTTCCTGCGGATTCATTGTTAGGGTATAAGATTGCATTTCAATCACCTCAGTGCTAGTATAGCACATCATTGCAATGTTTCGCGTAATGCTTTAAAATTAGAGTGACTATAGGGGGTATTGGCATGTATTTTTCACTTGAATATGCTTGGATTTTAGAAGTGGGTTTGCTGCTTTTTTGTTTGTGGCAAATCATTTTGGGGTACAGCAAAGGGTTGTTGGATCGCGTCCTTTCATTGGTCGCGACGCTGGCTGCACTCTTTCTTGCACTTACCCTTGCGAAGCCCCTTGCGCAAGCATTTCCACTTTTTACCTTTTTCGCACCACAATCGTGGGGGCAAGCCTTGAATGGGCCTTTGCAAGTTGGTGTTTGGTTTTTGCTAGTCTTTGTGGTCATCCGTTTGGTGTTTTGGCTGATGCGGATGCTTTTCAACGGGCTGACCCAATTGCCCATCATCAAACAACTCAACACCTTGGGTGGCGTGGTGTTTGGAATGCTTTGTTCGGCGATTGTGATTGCGTTGACTAGTGTACTCTTGGTGAGCCCATTGTTTCAAAATGGGTATCAAGTCATTGAGCAAACCTGGTTGCGTTACACTCATCCGTACGTGGAAGAGGCCTTGCAGGCCTACTCCATTGATTTAAAAAGTTTAAAAAACCTACAAATGGTGTTCATGCAAGAAGCCGATGCCTTCACGCAAGAACAAGTTATTAAGATGCTGCAGGAATGGAAACTTTCCGATGCGCAAATACAAGCGTTTCTGCAGTCGAAAGGATCCTAGTTATGCAACAATATGAAGTATTAGATTTTCCCATCATCAAACAACAAGTGGCAGCGTACGCCAAATTTTCCTTAGGCAAGGCCCATGTATTGGCGTTAGAGCCCCACTTTACGAAATTGCACCTGCAACGCGAATTGACCTTAATGCGGGAAAGTTTGCAGTTTTGCATTCAGTACGGCGACATTCCCTTTGGCGGAGTCTATGACATCGCAGCGTCGCTGGAAAAAGCGTCCAAAGGCATTATGTTGGTGCCCGAAGAACTCAAATACGTCGCCATGCACTCCCATGCGGTAGCCCAATTGCATGACCATTTCCAAGACAATCATTTGGCCCCTGGTGCGTTGCACGATTTGGTCAATACCTTGCAAGCCCACAGTGAGGTGGCGAAGGAAATCGACCGTTGCATTGAC
>JBOGAI010000243.1:0-2356 GCA_051655665.1 Erysipelotrichaceae bacterium
ACCACTTTTAACGGAACTTCCATCATAATCAATTGGAAAATTACTGGCAGCAGTTCAATCACATCCCCTTTGGTTTCGTGGATATCTTGATCTTTTTCTACCTTATCAAAAGAAAACACTTCCAAAGAATTTGTATGGAAATCATACTCAACGTCCTCATTGGTTATTGAGCATGGTACTATCATCACTCCCTCAATATCAAGGTTGGCATACACCAAATCACTTGAAAGATCGTAATGTATATTTCCACTTACCGTGACATCCGATAATCCTCTCAAATGGTTTATTTTGGCAAACGTGGCAGCGTCGAATGCAATCCCATCGTCAAATTCGATTGTATTGTCTTTTGCTCTTAGTAAATCCAGTTTAGACCATTTCAAAAAAATCACCTCGTTGTCTAACGTATCTATTATAAAGAAATCCAATTCAGAAGTCAAGTTCCAAATCAAATCCTTCAATAAGATAGCCCATATATTAAACCACACTTTTCCCGTTTGGGGAAGTCCTTTTCCTTACATTTTAAAAATAGTCAAAATTTAGACTTTTTACCCACAAATCAGACTGAAATCGTGTGATTTTCAAGAAAGGCAAGCACATCCTCAAAAACACGTTGATGTTCGCGTTCCAACAAAATTTCATGTCGCAATCCTGGATACAATTGTTGCGCCACTTGGCGATAGCCACACTGCTTGATAAAGTCGATTTCTTTCGCAAACCCCTTCGCGCCATCAATGACCGGATCATCACTTCCTGCCAAAAACAAAAGCGGCAAGCTTGGGTTGTTCATTTCGTACAAATCGCTTTGGTAGGCACGCTTCACCATCAAAGACAAATTCAAGAATCCATCCAGCGTGAACCGGTTACCACACAGCGGATCTTGTTCGTACAGCGCCACTTGCGCAGCATCCGAGTTGAGCCAATTGAACGGTGTGGGTTCCTTAAACTTTTTCGAGTATGCCTTGAACGCCAAATCATCTAGGAATTTTGAACGATGACGATCCCCATAAATCGCTTGAAGCGTACGATTGAGGAAAAGCGATGGGCCAACCAGGGGGTTAAATGCCACCGCACCGGACAAGATGACACCATCCACTTCTGCATCATAACGCTGCAAGAAGCAACGCGTTACCAAGGTCCCCATTGAATGGGCAAAGATGAAATGAGGTACACCTGGGAACAGGCTTTTGGCATACGTGGCAACTTGGTGCAAATCCTCGACGATAAAGCGAGCGGAGCCATCGTAAAAGTAGCCAAGGTCGGTTGCCTCTTTCACGCTGGCACCATGCCCCCGGTGATCGTGAATCAGTGCAACGTAGCCTTGTTGATTGAGAAACTCCATAAAAGGAATGTAGCGTTCCTTGTGTTCTGCCATGCCATGGGCAATTTGAACAATCCCCTTGGGTGCATCACAGGCATACAGCAAGCCATCAAGCAAAAGACCATCTTGATCACTTGTCAATTGAAATTGTTTTCGCATAAATTGTTACCTCTTTTTTCTTACTATATCACAAATTGAATGGTGTATGGTAAAATAAGGCGAAGAGGTGATTTCATGAACGCATGTGGCATTATTACAGAATACAATCCATTTCACAATGGCCATCAATATCATTTGGATCAAGCCAAACAAGCAACGGCTTGCGAGGTAGTCGTCAACGTGATGAGCGGCAATTTTGTGCAACGCGGAGAAGCCGCAATTGTCGACAAATGGACCAGAGCCCACGCGGCCATTACCGCGGGGTGTGACGTGGTCATTGAACTGCCCTACATCTACGCCACCCAGGCAGCCCACAAATTTGCCAAAGGCGCCGTAAATGCTTTGCAGCTGGCCCAGGTCAAGTGGGTGGTGTTTGGCTCCGAAACCCATGATCTCGCAGCCCTGCAAGCCAAAACGCGCGTAGAAGTGCCCACAGACAAAACCAAATCGACCAACCAACAATACATCGATGCCATGGGCAATGTATTTTCCAATGACATTTTGGGCATCAACTACTTGATTGCCTTGCAAGACACTTGCATTACTCCTTTGACCATTCAGCGTACCAACGCCTACCAAAGCCTTGAACTGGCCTCCATCGCATCCGCAAGTGCCATTCGCCAGGCCGTCTATGAAGGCAAGCGCTATGAACAAGCGACACCGATGCATCACCTTGACGACACCCACCGTGTTGACCATTACTACCCCTTCATCCAACAACAATTGCTTGCCCTTTCCTCACAAGAGTTGGCACGCTTGTTTTTAGTGGACGAAGGCATTGAAAACCACTTGAAAAAGTGCGCAAAAAAAGCACAAACCTATGAAGCGTTCCTCGCATTGGCCATTACCAAAAAATACCCCAAAACCCGCATCCAGCGT
>JBOGAI010000244.1:0-2861 GCA_051655665.1 Erysipelotrichaceae bacterium
CATGAATTGGGTGCTCATTGTTTCATCCATCTCATCGATGGCGCGCAGAATGGTCGATTTGGCTTTTTCCAGCTCCACAATTTGGTTGCTCATGGTGTCATAACGTTCTTTGACCTCTTCATACTCTTGAGGTGCATCCAAGTTTACATTGCCCAACGCTTGGATTTCACTGCGCAAACGATTCACATCGTGTTTGGCCTGTTCCATATCCAAATCCATTTTTTGTTCTTGGGCATATTCATAGCTCATTTCATAGACGTTGCTCAAGCGTTCCAACAAATAATCAACCCGCGACTGACTTTTGGTCATGCGCAGCTCGATTTGACGCAAGCGCTCGTTGTGCTCGTTGATTTCACTGCGCAGCACTCTGGCATGTTCTTCTTTGCGTCCTAGCTCTTGTGAATCGCGAAAGCGCTCTTCGCGTTTTGCTTTGATGCTGTTTTGCAACGCATCTTTTTGTGAATACGCCTGTGCCAAGTGCGTGACCAATTCATCGGCCAATCCCTCTTCCTGTTCGCCTTCCAAGTATGGTTTCATGCTTTCCATGTCTGCCAGCAAACTTTCGTATTTGGAGCGTTTCGCATCCACAATGGTAGTCAGTTGCGCCATGTTTACTTTAAGCTGCACGCTATGGGCTTCCTCTTTGCGCACCTTTGCGAGGGCATCGTCCAAAAAGGTTTGCAAATCCGCACTGTCTTTTTGTGCCAGTTCGTATTTCCCTTTGGCTTCTTCTAGCTGCGATTGCATGGTGAGCGGTGACGCATTTTGACGATGGTATCCCCCCGTCATGGAACCACCCTTGTTGATGGCATCTCCATCCAATGTTATGATTTTGTAATTGTATTTCAAGCGACGTGCTAATTCATTTCCACTAACCAAATCTTGCACGATGCAAATGTTGGCCAAAAGATGGTTCAATAAGCTTTGAGCCTTGCTCTCCACGTGAACAAAATCCTTTGCCAATCCCAAAAAGCCTGGTGTTGAGTTCGCGATGACCAACGCGTCCTCCCCCATTTCATTGGGCTTTAAGACATCAAGTGGCAAAAAGGTGGCACGACCGCTCTTGTTTTTCTTTAGATAGTGAATGCCTTTGCGCGCAACGGCTTCGTTTTCACACACCAAATGAAACATCGTTCCCCCAAGGGCAGATGAGATGGCCTGTTCAAAAGAGGATTGTGGATGCACGAGTTGTGACACGCTGCCGTATACCCCATCTAAATGCGCATCCAAGATGGCCTTGACCCCCGCTTGCGCATTGAACGGTTGCTTCATGACGTTTTCGAGTACGGAAATGTGGTTTTTCAAGCTTTGCATATTGCCATGGGCTTGTTGGTGTTCGTTTTGGTAGCGTTCTACTTCCTCTTGCAATTGCGTCAACCGTTTTTGAGACAAGGCTGCATCGTTTTGCATGTCTTGCAACCTTGCTTTGCGATCGGCATATTCGTATTGTGCTTCTTGCAACAAGGTTTGCAACGTTTGCGCCTTGAGTGCCATATCGGCACTTTCCAGTTGATATTTACGCTTTTCATCCAACTCCACTTTGCGCGCTTCCAAGGAACGAATCGTTTCCAACAGGTCCATCAACTCTTCTTGCAGTTTGCTGATGCGCAAATCCGAGGCGTTGTTTTGTTCGCGCAACTGCTGAATTTTTTGTTCGTGCAGTTGCAATGACGTTTCAGCCAATGCTTTTTCGCTTTCTTTGCCAAACATGGCGTTGTTGTCTTGTTCAATGCTTTGCATCAAACCTTCCACATCGTCCACGATGACGCTGATTTCCACTTTTTCCAATTCTACTTTTTTCGTCAAATAGAGATTCGCCTTTTTGGCGGCGTTGGCAAGGGGTTTCACTTGACGCTCCAACTCGGTGGCAATGTCTTGCAAACGTGCCAGATTTTCTTGGGTACGTTCCAGTTTGCCTAAACTTTCCATTTTGCGTTTTTTGTATTTCGCAACCCCCGCAGCCTCTTCAAAAATAGCGCGGCGCTCTTCCGGTTTGCTCTCCGCAAACGAAGAGATGTTGCCTTGAGAGATGACGCTTAACGAGTCTCGGCCCAAACCCGAATCGGTAATCAGGGCTATGACGTCTTTCAAGCGGCACGGGGTTTTATTCAAGAAATATTCGTTTTCGCCACTCATGCGGAACATGCGACGGGTAATTTCAATTTCGTTAAAATCCATTGCCAAATAGCGTTTGCTGTTGTCAAATACCAATGTGACCTGTGCCATATTGACGGGTTTACGCTCGGTAGAACCGGCAAAAATGACATCGGACATATTTGAACCTCGCAGACTTTTTACGCTTTGTTCCCCTAAAACCCAGCGAATGGCATCGGTAATATTGCTCTTCCCACAGCCATTGGGTCCTACGATTCCAATGACTTCATGTTCAAAGTCGATGACCGTCTTATCTGCGAAGGATTTGAATCCTTGGATTTCCATTCTTTTTAAAAACAAGGTAGTCCCTCCAATCTTTCCATAATACTACATATTATACCATATAAATGGGGATTCTTGTGTCTATTTTTGTGTGCTTGGTCTCTCCCTTTTCACGCCTTGATGAATTCGTTGCGCTTGCGACCAATTGGCCTAGCAAAGTGAGTCGCCCATAAAAAAAAAGACGCGAACGCGTCTTAGAATCCAAACAAACGAACCACATCGTTCCATGTTACGAAGAGCATGAGCCCAACCAACAAAACAATGCCTGCACTCATAATGGCCATTTCCACTTTTTCACTCATCTTACGACGGGTGATCGCTTCAATGGTCACAATCAAGATGCGTCCTCCATCCAATACTGGAAGGGGCAGCAAGTTGAAAATCCCGATGTTCAAGGACAATAAGCCCATTAGGGATAAAAATGG
>JBOGAI010000245.1:0-5465 GCA_051655665.1 Erysipelotrichaceae bacterium
AGAGTGCCGACCTTGACATCATTGCCAAGTTGAAACAAGCCGATCAAGGCCAACACGATTTGATTTTGTTGGTGCGCGGAGGAGGCTCTTTGGAAGATCTGTGGTGTTTCAATTCCGAAGCACTGGTCAAAACCATCTATGAATGCGAAAGTGTTGTGGTGGTCGGAGTGGGGCATGAACCCGATCATACCCTTGCGGAATATGTCGCAGATGTATTTGCGCCCACCCCAAGTGCTGCCGCTGAGTTGGTTACCCCCAATCGAGAAGATGTGGAAAGCGAACTCGTGACGTTGGCACGCAAAATGAAACGCGCCATCTCACATGATGTTGCGTTGCACGCTTTGGCCCTTGGCAATATGAAACAACACCGCTATCTGCAAAATCCGCTACGTTTTATCCAAAACGAACAATTGCTGTTGGCCTTAAAGATTCAAGAGCTGAGCGCAGTACGGGAACAAACCTTGCAAAAACGCCAACAGCTCGACAAAATCCATGCCGGTTTGGCTCAAAAACAAGCCATGCTGCTGCAAAACCAATATGCGCAAATTGAACGCAGCCAACTAGGCTTGCGCAATGCGACGACCCTATATTTGAATCAAAATAAAAGTGCTTTTGCGTCGCTGATGCAGCTTTTGGATGCATACAGTCCACTGCACAGCATTCAACGTGGTTACAGCGTCGTGTATCACGACCACCACGTCGTCACCAGCATTCACCAAGTGCAACCCGATGATGCACTAACCATTCGTCTATCCGATGGAGTGGTTCAGGCAACCGTTTGTGAAAAGGAGTCCTAACCGATGAAAGAAAAAAGCTTTAAAGGATCAATGCAACGTCTCAATGAAATCGTGATGTTGCTTGAGAAAAATGAAATTGAACTGGAAGAGGCTTTGACATTATTTGAAGAGGGAATGATGCTTGTTAAAAACTGTGATTCCCAATTGAAGCATTTCGAACAAAAAATCAATGTCATTGCCGAAACCTATAAGGTAGAAGAACATGCTGACTAATTTTGAGACGTATTTGGCACATTCCTTGGACCATTTGGAAGAAGGTGTGCTCAAAGACGCCATGCAATACGCACTGGTTGCACCGGGAAAACGGTTGCGTGTGCGTTTGTTGTTTGAAGCCTTGCGTGCTTATGGACTTGACGAAGAAGTCGGCTATCCGATTGCCACCGCGATTGAGATGGTACACACGTACTCGCTCATTCATGACGATCTACCCGCAATGGATGATGACGCCATGCGTCGAGGACGTCCGACCCTGCATATCTTGTATGATGAGGCAACCGCGATTTTGGCGGGAGATGCACTGTTGACGGAAGCTTTTTGGTATTTGTCACAAACCCGTTCTCCCTATATTGCCGAGATGTTGCGCTTGTTTAGCGCCTCATGTGGGGCACAAGGTATGGTATTGGGACAAATGAAAGACATCGCGGCTGAGCAACAAACAATATCGTTGGACCAACTGCAAGAAATTCATCAGTTTAAAACGGGGAAATTGATTGCATTGCCCCTGCTTATGGCGGCCTATTTGGCCGATGCTACCGCAGATGTTGCGATTTGGAACCAAATCGGTCAAACCATCGGTTTGGCATTTCAAATTCAAGATGACATCTTGGACAAAACGGCATCCAGTGATCAATTAGGCAAAACGGCTGGCAAAGATGAATTGGCAGAAAAGTCAACCTATGTAAGCCTAATGGGCTTACAAGAAGCGCAGCATAAAACCCAAGAATTGCTCGAAAAGGCCATGGCGTTGTTGGATCAACTAGATCGATCCACTCCAAGTATGGTCGCATTGCTTCGCACATTGGTGGAGCGCAACAAATAAACTCAAGGAGGATTTGTATGGACGTAACAAAAATAAAAGATCCTAGCGAATTAAAAAAGTTGAATCTCGTCGAAATGAACCAATTGGCTCACGACATTCGTACATTTTTGATTCATAGTGTATCCAAAACCGGAGGACACTTATCCAGTAATTTGGGCATCGTGGAATTGACCATGGCCATGCACTATGTGTTTGAATCTCCCAAAGACAAATTTATTTTTGATGTAGGTCATCAATCCTATATTCATAAAATTTTAACCGGACGTGCGGATCAATTTGAAACGTTGCGTCAGTTCAATGGCCTTTCAGGCTTTCAAAAGCGCAGTGAAAGCGCGCATGATCCATGGGAAGCTGGACACTCGTCCACATCCTTGTCTGCTGCACTTGGGTTCGCCGTCGCACGCGATTTAAGCAAGGAAGACTATCAAGTTGTTCCCGTTATTGGAGATGGCAGCTTGATGAATGGAATGAGCTTGGAAGCGTTGAACCAAATCGGACACGTCCAAGCGAACATGGTCATCATTTTCAATGACAATAATATGTCCATTTCGCAAAACGTGGGGGCACTCACGTCTGCGTTTACCAAACTGCGTACCTCAAAAGGGTACAACGTGTTAAAAAGTGATCTTGCGGATACCTTGAAGCGCGTGGTGGCAGGAGACAAAGTGCTCGATGTCATGCGTGAATTCAAAAATACCGTCAAAGAGAATTTGGTGCCAACCTCCATTTTCTCCGAATTCGAAATCGACTATATCGGTCCAGTAGATGGACACGATTTGAAAGCATTGATTCAAACCCTACAAATTGCCAAGCGTCACCAAGGACCCATCGTGGTGCATGTTTTGACCAAGAAAGGGAAAGGGTATCGCTTTGCGGAAAACGACGAAGTGGGCGCATGGCATGGCGTATCGCAGTTCCAAGTCGAAAACGGGAAATCTTTGGCCCAAACACCTTGTGGGGTCAAGGCGTGGAGTTCTGTCCTTGCCGATGATCTTTGCACCCTTGCAATGCACAATCAAGACATCGTAGCCATTTCACCCGCGATGGTATCAGGATCAAAACTAGATAAGTTTTTTACGTTGTTTCCCACACGCAGCTTTGACTGTGGCATCGCCGAAGAGCATGCCATGACCTTCGCAGCAGGGTTGGCAGCAAGTGGCAAACGTCCGTTTATCAGCATTTACTCAAGTTTCTTGCAACGGGCGTACGATCAAATCAATCATGATATTTGTCGAATGGATTTGCCAGTGGTCATTGGAATTGACCGTGCTGGTTTGGTAGGAGAAGATGGAGATACCCATCATGGAGTATTTGACATTTCCATTCTAAGCTCTTTGCCAAACTTGATCTTGTCTCAACCCAAAGATGCAGATGAAGCAATGGCGCTACTTAAAACTGCATTTGGGCAAAGCCACCCCTTCGCAATTCGCTATCCGCGCGGATCTGTTAAAGAATGCGAGCATCAGGTAGAACCGATAGAAGTGGGCAGCTGGACCAGCTTTGGACCGATGGAGTTTAACAAAGTGGTCATCGCGTATGGACCAGACGTCGATCGTTTGGTTGAAAAAGTAGAGGCCAATCAGCTGCCGGTGCGTATTGTCAACGCGCGCTTCTTTAAGCCGCTTGACACCACTATGCTTGATGAGTTGGCGGCGATGAATCTAGAGCTTTTCGTCTATGAAACCGATATGTTGAAAGGTGGATTGGGCAGTGCCATCATCGAATACTATAACGATCAAAAGGTGAACATCACCATCCAACGCATTGGAATTGGCGATCACTTTGTCCAACATGGGTCAATGCCACAGCTTCGCAAAGTCGAAAAAATTGACATTCATCATGTATTGAAGGAACTAAGCCAAGATGAGAATTGATGTGTATTTGGCGCAACACCAACGCGTGAAATCACGCGCGCAAGCCCAAGATTACATTGAGGCCGGCTTGGTGACATGCAATGGCATCCTCGTGAAAAAAGCAAGTGAACAAGTGGAAGAGAGCGATGTGATTGCATTGCTATCGCCTTCGATTGAGTATGCTTCTCGAGCGGGGTTAAAATTGCATTATGCACTAGAACGCTTTCAAGTATCCTTGGCACAGCGCATCGTGTTGGATGTTGGAGCTTCCACAGGAGGCTTTACCGATGTTGCACTGCAACAAGGCGCGCAAAAAGTATATGCCGTCGATGTGGGCCATGATCAACTGATTGAGCGTTTGCGGCAAGATGTGCGCGTGGTCAACTACGAAGGGATGCATGCAAAGCACTTGCTTCCCGAGCATTTTCCGCAAAAACCAGACTTTGTAGTCATGGATGTGTCGTTTATCAGTGTCACGCTGCTTGTCCCTGCTCTTATTCCGCTAGTGGAAGAGGATGCGCAGTGGATTGTGCTTATCAAACCACAGTTTGAAGCGGGAAAAAAAGAAGTGGGCAAAAAAGGAATTGTGAAAGATCGCAAAGTGCATCAACGCGTCTTGCAGGAAATGCAAACCTTCTTTGCAAATCATCAACTGTATTTATACGATGCCATGCGCAGTGAAGTAGTGGGTCGCGATGGCAATCAAGAATATATTTTTTACTTAGGGAGAAAACCAAAACTTTGTAATGTTTCGTTTAAGGAATTAACGACGAAGGTTACGTAACACAGTATAAGGGGGTGTTTTGATGTTGCAAAGTTTGTATATCAAAAATTTTGTACTGATGGATGAAATTCGCTTGGATTTCGATTCTGGGATGAGTGTGTTTACAGGCGAAACGGGAGCGGGGAAGTCGATTACCATTGACGCCATTGCCCTGCTTATGGGCGAGCGTTTCCAAAGCCACTACATGAAAGATCCACAATCCATCACCTATCTAGAAGCGACGTTTACCACGTCCAACCCAGGCGTACTTGCGTATCTGCGCGAAAGTGGATGGGAGATTGAAGAAGGGGAACTCATTGTTGCCAGAGAATTTCGTCCAGATGGAAAAAGCCGGGCCTTTCTCAATCATCGCAGCGTAAATGCCTCGATGTTGAAGGAAACCATCGGCCAAATGGTAGACATTCATTCCCAACACCAAAACCAATACTTGTTAAACAAGAAATATCATTTACAGCTGTTGGATCGCTATTTGCGCAATCCTGCCCTCATCCAAGAGGTCGCAAGTCAATATTCGCAGTACCGTGCCCTTATAGAGGAAAAGGCAGCCTTTTTGGAAAGCGATGCCTTTACCGATATTGATTATGTTCGCTTTCAATGGCAAGAAATCGAAGATTTGCAATTCGATTTTGAACAGTACCATGAAATCCAAGACCGTCACAAACGGATGGGTGCCTTTGAGAAGAACCAACAAACACTCAATGGGGTGTTAACCTTGTTGGAAGAAGAGAGCAATCCGGCTTCGATTTTGTATGATGTGCAGCGCCAGCTAGACCATGTAGAGGGCGACGAAATGCGCGCCATCAGCGACGAATTGAAAAACATCTATTATACTTTGGAAGATGTTGTGGAGCGCATTCACGCGTTTGCCGATGAATCCACTTTTGATGAGGAACAGTTCGTTCAAGATCAAGAATATTTGTTCAAGATCAACAAAATTGTGCGCAAGTACCACAACTCATTCGAAGAAATGGTGAAAAAGCAAGACGAGTATG
>JBOGAI010000246.1:0-5373 GCA_051655665.1 Erysipelotrichaceae bacterium
GAATATATTGAATATTATAATAATCAAAGAATTACAACAAAATTAAAAGGATTAACTCCTGTACAATACAGGAATCAATCCTTATTAACTGCATAATTCAAAAATTCAAATATGTGTCCAATAAATTGGGTTCACTTCACCTAAGGTCTCCTTTTTTTTTTGCTTTATTTGGCCGCAATGCGCATGTCTTGTTGCAAGGTTGCCAAATCCGCACCAAGCAGCAAAGCCTTTTCTTTGTAATGATTGGCGTTGTTCGCATCGTGCAAGCCGGCATAGGCTATGGCTAAACAACAATAACATACCAAACGATACGGATCTTTCAATGATGCAATCTTGGCGTGATAAATGGCGTGTTCAAAGTCCTTTTCAGCATTGTGATACAAAGCCAAGTTGATGTGGGCGATGGGTTCTTCTGGCACCAACGCTAGCACTTTATGGAAACATCGCTTGGCTTGTTCAATTTCGCCAAACACGTCAAATTCAAGACCAATCATTCCCCACAGTTTATGATCGTTGGGATTGCATTGAACCCCTTTTTGAAAGGCTTGCATCGCATGGGTATGATCTGAGAGCTCTCGGTAACAAAACCCAAGATACTTGTAAAGGAGCGCGCGCTGCACGTCGTTTTCACACAGCGGTAAGCATGCTTGAAAGGATGTGATGGCCTTCGCGTTTTGGTCGTTGTGCAAGCGGGTAAGACCTTGGATGACTTTTTTTAGCAATACCGGGTCACTGATGAGTCCCTCTAACTCTTTCTCGTGCATCTGAAAGATGGAATCATCTCCAAAGGAGAAGCGTTCAATTATATATGAGGCCATGATGTAACCGGCCAAAATGAGCAATGCAAAAAACAAAATTTGCTTGAGAATTGCCTCTTGTACGGTATAGAATGCGAATAGTAAAGCTACTGTGAGCACTATTTGCATAATGTAGCGACGGCTGTTCATACGCTTCACCTCACTTTATAGGTTCACTCTATCACATTTGCGAAAGAATCCTACTTTAACACTTGTATGAAAAAAAAGGGCGAAGGCCCTTTTTAGTCGTTTGGCAGTGATTTTGTATGAACCACAATTTGGTGATAAGGGATCTCGACCCCATGGACTTCAAATTCCTTTTTTAGTTGGAATCGAATATCGGAAAGCATGGCGACCCCTTTGGCGGCGTCGCTGGTATGAAACAACGTGCGCAATACGATGGCACTGTCTCCGAATTGATGCAATCGAACCACAACGGCTTCCTCCTGTGCTTGGATTTGTTGTGGAGTGCGAACATCCACGAAGGACGGGTGGGTTGCGATGGCCTGTTTCATCAGTTCAATGGCAACCTCAAGATCACTGTGATAGGCAATTCCGATCTCCAAAAAATTTCCTTTTACACCATTGGTTGTGCTCAGGTTCTCTAGTACACTTTTATTCACCGTCGCATTGGGCACGATGATTTTTGTGTTCTCAAAGGTGGAAATCACCGTATGGCGAAAGGAGATGTCTTCCACAGTTCCGAACAGATTGTTTTCGCTGATGCGAATCAAATCTCCAATTTGGAAGGGTTTGAACACGGTGATGAAAAATCCTCCAACCAAGTTGGCAACGGCTTCTTGCGCTGCAAACCCTAGCACCAAGACGATGACTCCGGATGCTCCAAGAAGGGTCCCAAGGGCTTCGCGCAGTGGAGTTACGAGGGATAGACACATCAAAACCACGACCGAATATACCATGGTTGTTTTGATGCGCAACAAAAAGCCAATGCGCTCTCCAAAATGGCGAATCAACACCTTTTTTAGGATGTTATTGGTAATACTGCCGGCGATGAGCAGTAGGATGGCTAAAATGATACTCCATAGTAGCCCATATTGAAAAAAACTATCTCCGAATTTGACTAATCCAGTTAATAAATCACTCATTATAATACCTCTCTCATACATTCCATTATATCAAAGCAAAGGAAAAAAGCATACTAAAGTTAAACGTGTAAAATTATGGGATTCAATTGCATTGGAGGGTAAAAGATTTATAATGGATATAGAGTTGAGGTGTAGAAATGGAAGAGGTAAACAGTAAAGTTATCATGAAACGCAATCTTCCGAAAGGGAAGGTTGCCATAAGTAAAATCGATATGAAGCCGGTTCAATTATTCTACGCGATCATTGGGATGGGGTTTGTCTTTTTGGGATTTGGCACCTATTTGATCGGCATCCCTTTAATCATCTTTAGTGCATACAATTTATTTTTCACCAAGGCAGAGCCTGTGGTTGAATTTTATGATGAATATGTCTTGTTTAAAAATGATCGTTTTCAAGAAGAGTACTATCTTGTTTTTTATCGTGAAATCCTGGCCTGGAAATATTTCCAGAACAAAAAAGCAATGGATGAAGTGGAAATCACCCTTCAAAATCATCAAAGGCTCATTTTTACAAGTTATGACAAAGGCAAAATGGTACGCCTGATGCGTAGTTTTGCCCCGAATAATCCGGAAATTGTCCAAAAGGACATTGTGAAAGTGAAATAGGAGGTACACATGGATCATATTAAAAATGCTGTTCGCTCGCAATTGGCGGAAAAACGTTTTTTATTGTTAGGATTGCTTTTGGCAGTCAACTTATTGGCTGTAGTTGCCCAAGTGGGGGCCATTACCTTATTGGGGAGCACAAGCTTTTTCGCTCAACTGGGCGCGAATTTCTTTTCTTTCTTGATTATGTTTGTAAATGGTGCCATTTGGTTTGTCTTTCTTCAAGCGGCGCGTGGACAAAGTACTCGCTTTCAGGATTTGGGCATCGGGTTTCGTGAAGTATTGTTGCTGATTCTTGGCTCATTCACCGTGCAGTTGGTTGTGATGGCGGTAACCTATGTACTGTTGTTGTTGACCAATTTGATTCCGTTCCTTGGAATCTTTGTGATTTACTTGTTGCCTTTGGTATCCATTTTGGTTATTCCTGTCAATGGATTCATTGCCTTCCAAATTAAGGATGGCAATCCACGGGTGTTCGCCATTGTGCGTGGGGCGCTTGGCTTGTTGAAGAAGTATTTCTTCCCATGCTTGCAAGCTGTGTTGCCGTACTTTGTATGGGTAATGCTGTTCTCTTTGGCGCAACAGCTTGTATTTGCCAACGTGTTACAAGTGGAGGCCACCAGTTTCTTGGCGCTTTACCAAAGCGGATTGCAAACGGGCTTCGACATGAGCACTTTGCTGGTTTCTGCCGCAATGGAATTGGGTAATGTGGCAATGATGGCTTTCTTGATGGTCAAAGCATATTTGACCATTGCCAATATTTATCGTTTCAACCAAAACGAAACCCTGTAGAACGTCATTTGACGTTCTTTTTTATTGGGGAATCCATGGCATTCTGTATCGTTATATTGTACAATAGTGGTACAAATGAGGTGCGTTCATGAAAGTCTTAGTAGCAAGTGATTCTTATAAAAATTGTATGACGTCAATCGTAGCCGCCAGTGCGATTGAAAGTGGACTCCACCGTTTTGACAGTTCCATCGAAGTACATAAATATGCGGTGGGTGATGGGGGAGAGGGAACCCTAGACGCCTTTGTCCACAATACGGAAGGGGAAATGATTGCGTTTCATGGCAAGAGCGCTCCTGGAAAACTGCAGGAGATGCACTATTGGTATATGGCCGATAGCCAAACGGCGGTCATTGAAGTGGCCCAAATCATTGGATTGAAAAAGCTAAGTGAAGGGACCCGTGCTCCGATGTATTATTCTTCGTTTGGTGTGGGACAAGCGCTCTTACATGCGAAAAAACAGGGAGCCAAAAAAATCATTGTTGGCCTTGGTGGGTCCTCTACCAACGATGGAGGAATGGGGATCTTGCAGGCTTGTGGGGCGAAGTTTTACGATGACTATGGGACCCATCTTCCCGCGAAAGCCAAGGCGTTGAACCAAATTCGACGTATCGATCTTAGTGAGTTGGTTTCCTTTGATGGCATTGAAATCATCGCGGCTTGTGATGTGAAAAACCATTTGCTTGGAGAGCATGGGGCAACCTATACCTTTGGAAAGCAAAAAGGCCTTTTTCCAAATCAAATGAAGGCCGTGGAAAAGGGGATGGTCAACTATGCAACCTTGATGCAAGCGAGCACGGGCATTGACTTAAATGCATTTGAGGGTGGTGGTGCTGCGGGAGGCATCGGGGCTTGTTTGATGGGATTATTTCAGGCTACGATGATCAGCGGCATTGAACTGGTCATGCAGTATACCGACTTTGATGTCCAACTGCGTGATGCAGATTTGGTCATAACCGGTGAGGGGCAAAGTGATCATCAAACGATGTATGGCAAAGTGCCAGTAGGGATTTTACACATTGCACAGCGCTATGGAGTGCCAACCGTAATCATCAGTGGGGCATTAGGGTATGAGTACATGCAGCTGTTTTCTCTTGGTTTTGCTGGGATCTTTTCCATCAGCGATCGAGTCATGACTTTTGAGCAGGCATTGAAGGTGGCGCCTGTAAAACTCGAAAATACCAGTTATTCCGTTATCCACTTTTACCACCATGTGTTGAATCAAAAAAGAAGTCATGCATTGGATGGATAGCCTTTTTTCGAAACAGAGGAAATACAACGAACCAACATGTAAAGAATCAAGTATGCCTGTGCTCTACTTGATTCTTTTTTTTCATCTGTTGGTCAGAATGAAATGGGAACGCCATTCAAAAATCGTTTCGCTGTTGTTGTTTTGTCTCGATGGACATCTATGCTGTGTAGATTTCCTGCCAAAAGGGTAGGAATTCGGTGTGCTTGGCCCTATAATGGTGTGAGAGAGCATGAGGGACAATGGATATGAAACGGAAAATGATCTGGGTTTTGGTCTTAGCACTGGTTTTCGTGGTGGGGATAATGGGAGTCGACCATATCCAAAAAATACAATCAAAGGATGCGCTGCGCATTGTGTTGGATGAAAGCAAAACCTATGAAATCGCAGTGGGGGATGCCTCCTATGATTTTACTGAGCGCATTTTGGAATCGGTAGGTGAGCGCACCATTACCCTTTTACAGGGTGATGTGAACGTCGTAGGTTCATTATCGGTAGCGTATGTCGTGCAAGATCGTTATGGTCAGCAAAAAAGGGAAATGGCAATGTTTGATGTGGTGGATCGCACTGCACCCGTTGTAACCGTAACGCACGAACAGTTGGTTTTAGAACATGATACAGATGTGAAAGCGGCGATGAAGGAAAATATTGTGCAAATCGTGGATAATTATGACAAAGCCCCCACCGTAGAGGTTTACTATGAATCCGGTGCCAAGCAAGGGGAATATCGTGCACGTGATGCTTTTGGAAATGAAAGTGTGAGGGTCGTCGCGATTTCAATAAAAGCGGCCCCTGTGCTCAAAGTGCCTACAAAAATTCCCGCAAAG
>JBOGAI010000247.1:0-6474 GCA_051655665.1 Erysipelotrichaceae bacterium
AGATATACATATTGGCGCAATCCGTTTTTGGTTTCTACATAGCGCTTCGCACGAGGCAAAATCGTTGCATGCGATCCAAACCAAACATACGTCGCATCTTCAAATAACAAATGGCGCTGTTGTTCAGGATAAATCTCCAAATAACGCTCAATAAGATCCAAGTTATAGGTCCAGTGATCACTCCAATAGCCTTCACCAAACAAGGCTTTTTGGTCGTTGTCGGCTTGATCCATGATGCGCTGTAACCCTTGCTGGACGTCTGCTTCACTCAATCCACAATCATGCAGGAATAGTGCGAGTTGGCCAGGTGTCCATTCTTTTGACAGGAGGGTAGCAAATGCATTCTCAAATGCGGCATCCACCACGTCTTTTAGAACCGTGCGCTTCTTTTCTGGAACAAAATAGCTTTGTTTGTCAATGACAAGAGGATTATAACCGTCGATTTGAATCAAATTATAAAACGTTTTGATATTGGCTTCTGCTACGAAAGGTTGAAAGAATACATCACTTCTGCGGTTTTGATTTACATCGCGGAAATTTCCATTCCCTTGTGAATAGAATTCTGGAAGCATTTTGAAAAAGTTATAATCGCGTTCAATGTCTCCATGTTTGCGGGAGTACAAGTAGAAGATGCGTGGATTTTGTTGACCCATCAGCATCGGGATTCCCCCACGCAACACATTGTCTAAATACGTTTGCTTGCAATACGCATCAAACGTTGGGTTTGCGGTATGGGTATCAATGACCGAACACAATTCTTGGGTTAACGCTTTGCTTGTTTCGTATTTATCGGCAAACCACTGTGCGCCAAAGTCACGATCTAGGAAGCTTTCATACATCGCTTTGTGCTGTACTTGTCCGTACAATTCGTACAACACCACTTGTTCATTCGGTGCCAAAGTTGCTTCTTTCGCAAAAAAAGCACAAGGCAATTCGTTTTGAACGTTTTGATGAACGGTTAAGAACGATTCAAAATCGTGTTCTTGCATTGCGTGTGGGAAGTCAAGAGCGGTATCATACCCAAACACGGCTTTGGGATCCACAAAGACGGGCAATTTTGCTCCTGTTGCATCAAAGGCAACGGCAAAGTTCCCCCCGTTGATTTCACTCACATCCGCGGTATCGCCCATACTCACACGCACTCGATAATAAGGCGTACGCTTGGAGACGTCCTCTACTTGCATCCATGCTTTCGCCGTTTGTACCATTTCCTTCATCGTATCCAACGAAACGCCATATGGAATGAGCTCCCCCATCCCATCCAATACGCTTAGCGTTTGTGACGCTGCACTGGTATTGGTAATGGTTACAACACGTACCAAGGCACCCAATCGCTCCTGTGGCAACACAAAATAATCCACTTCGCTGCGAAGACCCACACTTTCGTTGTGTTCCTCAATGTGGAAGGTGTTCATGCCAATATGCATGGCATGCTCTACCGACTCGTTGGAGAATGGTTCATAAATGGTTTCGTCGCATTTGATGAATGTACGAAATCCCTTGCGTTTTACATTTTGATACGCTTGATGCGCCGGTGAAAATTCCATGATGGAATGATTTTTATCTTCGCTGCCAAAGCTGGTAACGCCTTGTCCACGGTTTACATAGAAGCACCATAGGGGAATTCCTTGGGTGCCACTGATTCCTGGCAAAAAGCTGGCAAACGTCGGCTTTTTGCCATAGTTTTTCAATACTGTGATTTCTTGGTTTGACATTGTCTTCTCTCCTTTATGCACATTTGGAGGCGAAATGTACTTCTTCGCAACTCCTTTGTGGGCGCGTACGGCAACGCAGTGCGAATGGGTTGCCCAAGGCCATATCGATTCACTATTAATTATACGTTTTTTGCTTCGCCAATTTGGCTATCCAAATTTTTTATAGGTGGTAATTTTTTATTGGCGAAGGCAGTGGGCATCTTAATACACTTGAATTTTTAACTCAACTGTGCTAGTGTGATGATCGTTCCACAATGATGTGTAAAGGAGTAAGTATGATGAAAACAGCGATTAGAATACTATTTCCTTTCTTTTTGCTTTTGTCCTTCTCCACGTGTGCTCCCCACTATGAGCAGCGAATTTCTGCCAAAACCTATCATTTCCACAATGCCTTCGGCGAAGAATGGGCCTGGATTGAGTTGCGCGATGATGGGACCTTCGAATTCAACCGTTCCAACGCGACGTCCTATCGACCAAGTGGATCATACAAGGTTGTGAAAGAGGAAGTCATCTTGACCGTCGATGAGAACGAACAGTATTGCTTCACGATTCAAGATCAAGATCTTTTGTTCAAAGATGGGACCTTTGCATTGGGCATTCTTGCGGTGGGCTCACGCTTTGAAGCCGCCCCTGAAGAATAAAAAAGCAGTACCGATGGTACTGCTTTTATGTTATATATCTTATTTTGTGCGCAATGTGATTTTCATGGTGGCCAATTGCCCCATTGCCAAGCGTTGGAATTTTAGCTGTCGACGTTCCAACAACCAAAAGTCAACGAATTCCCATAGGGCAAAGGTACCCGCAATGGACATGACCTCGGTCAGGTACATGCTCGCTTCCTGCGTGCTTAGCCAATAGTAGAGCAACAGCAGCAACGAACCAAACACGAACAATCCTACTATTTTGGCTCGATTCAAATCCAAATCTTGATTGATGTCCGCCAATTTCCAAGCGAAATAGGCATGCAGTTTATCTTGAAACGTTTGATGCAAAGCGGGTGGCAAAACACTTACATCCAGGTCCAAAATCAAAGAATACGGATTCGGGATGGGTTCGACCAACTGCTCGATTTGTTCCAGCAAGCTTGGATTAATTACAAGCTGCTCTGCACTGGCATACGTGGAAAGTGCATCCTCGAGCGTAGCCAATTTTAAATGCAACGTCACCACATCGTCTTTTACATCGTAATGCTTGTGCAAATAACCTTCGTAGTCAAAATGCAGTTTCTCATACTGCTTGTTTTTCGCGCGCAAGGCTTGCTTGCGCTGTTTTTTCGTCCATTGCATATGGTGCTATTGTAGTGAAAGCAGATGTTGCGTTACCGGTTCCATTAAGGTATCGATTGTTTTTAAGTGTTTTACCGTAAAGGTGTGATCATTGTGAATTTGCGAAATGGTGGAAATCATAGGCAATTCCGCCAACAATGCAATGTCATGTTTTGCCAGGAAGGCCTCAATGCCTTCCGGATTGAAGATGTCGATGCGGGTATTGCAATCCGGACAGCTTACATATGCCATATTTTGAATGACACCCAACAAAGGCACTTGCAATTGTTTGCACATGTTGATTGCTTTTCCGACAATCATGGAAACCATGTCTTGTGGGATGGAAACCATAATAATGCCATCCACGCGCATGGTCTGCATTACCGTCAAGGCGACATCACCAGTACCCGGAGGCATGTCAATCAGCAAGACATCCAATTCGCCCCAAATCACATCGTTCCACAACTGACCCAACAATTTGGAAATCATCGCCCCACGCCAGATGAGTGGTGCGGATTCATCGCCGACCATATTGTTAACGGACATCATTTTGATACCATCTTTGTCGACAATCGGTAAAATGCCATCTTCCGTACCGTATGCACTTTCCGCTTCTACGCCTAACAAACGCGGGATGGAAGGACCCGTGATGTCGGCATCCAAAATCCCAACCTTTAGGCCTTGGCGTTGCAATTGTTTTGCAATCAGCACGCTCATGGTGGATTTCCCTACGCCACCTTTGCCACTTAAAACCCCATATACTTTTTTAATGTTTTGATTATTTTTGCTGTTTTGCACGCCACAAGTATCTTGTTTTTTTCCACAAGACGCTTTGCTTGCACAGCTTGAACAGTCTGCCATACTTTCCTCCTATACGTAATCGTATGCTATTTCAAATCGTCTAAATAACTTTTCCCCAATGTTGGAATCTCCACTTCGAAGTTGTCGGCAATGGTTGCCCCCAAATAGGCGAAGCTTTCGCTCAGTGGCAACAAACCAGCACCTTTGAGTGATGGTGAATAGAACAACAACGGCACCATTTCACGCGTATGGTCGCTTCCAGAGTACCCTGGATCGTTGCCATGATCGGCGGTAAGCACCAACAAGTCATCCGGACGCAATTTGGTAAGCAATTCGCCAAGTTGAGCATCGAAGGTTTCCAACTCTTTTGCATAACCTTCAATGTTGCGGCGATGTCCCCAAAGGGCGTCGAAGTCCACAAGGTTTACAAAGCACAGACCGGTGAAGTCTTTTTCCATTCGCATCATGGTCTGATTCATGCCGTCCACGTTGGATTTGGTTTTGATGGCTTCGCTTACGCCTTCCCCATCGAAGATGTCATTGATTTTCCCAACGGCAATGACATCGTAGTGTGCTTCTTTAAGTGAATCGAGCACGGTATGACCAAACGGTTTTAGGGCATAGTCATGACGGTTGGAAGTGCGTTTGAATTCGTGAGCGCGAGGACCTACAAATGGTCTTGCAATGACACGACCGACTTTCCATGCATCATGCATGGTAATGTCACGTGCGATTTCGCAGCAACGATACAACTCATCCAATCCAAAGGTTTCTTCATGTCCACAAATCTGAAGAACACTGTCCGCTGAAGTATAGACGATCATATCTCCCGTTTGCATATGGTGTTCCCCAAGCTCATCGAGGATTTCTGTTCCGCTTGCAGCTTTGTTTCCGACAATGTTATGACCGGTACGTTTTGATAATTCATCCAACAGTTCTTGTGGGAAGCCCGTATCGGTAAAGGTTTTGAAGGGTTCGGTAATGTGTAAGCCCATCATTTCCCAGTGGCCAGTCATCGTATCTTTCCCATTGGAAGCTTCTTTCATTTTGGTATAGTATGCCATCGGCTCGCGCACCGGTTCTACGGCACGCATGCTGTGCAAGTTGGCCAATCCTAGTTTGCGCAAATTGGGAATTTGCAGATCCACTTTTTCGGCAATATGCCCCAAAGTATCGGCACCGACATCCCCATATTCGGCAGCATCGGGCATGGCGCCGGCTCCTACGGAGTCCATTACGATGGTAATGATGCGTTTAAATTTCTTCATTTTCTTTCTCCTTGTTTCTTGGGTGAAACGAATCGTACGTAGCGCGCAACTGCTCGCTTTGTACGTGCGTGTAAATTTGAGTAGTCGCAATGTTTTCATGTCCCAACAACTCTTGTACCACGCGCAAATCAGCCCCCCCATCAATCAGATGCGTCGCAAAGGCGTGACGCAAGCTGTGGGTTGAAAACTGAGGGGATAAACCTTGCTTTGCTGCTTCATATTTTACCATATTATGGATGGCTTGGCGAGTAAGTTGGTTTCCGCGTTTGGATAGGAAGCAATAGGGTGCATGGTATTTGTCTTGAGTGGGACGTTGATACATAAAATAATCTTGCAATGCGGTTTTGGTCATCTTGTTGATGGGCAGCATGCGCTGTTTGTTGCCTTTACCCATAAACTTGATAAAGCCTTGTTCCAAAAAGACATCATGGTATTGCAAATTGCATACTTCGCTGATGCGCAAGCCGCTGCCATAAAGCAACTCGAAAATGGCTTTGCGCAAAAAGTCCGTCGCTTCAATGCCTTCAAGGAGACGGTTGACTTGTTGTTTGGACAAAACATGCGGCAACTGCAGCCCCGCTTTGACACTGTGCAGCTTTAAGGTAGGATTCGCAATTTGATATTCGATGAAAATAAAACGATGAAAGGAGCATAGCACACTGATTCGATGATTCAGTGATGACTTCGCTCCCGTTGCTTGTTCCAAATAGTATTGTACGGTCTTTTCACCAATTTGCTCTACTTGGGTAATGCCTTGTGCACTCAAAAAGGTTTGATATTGACGCAAGTCATTTTCGTAACTTGAAAGGGTCGAATGTGCTTTGCGTTCAATAACTTTCAGATAGCGTACATAGTGTTTGATGGCTTCTTCAATCAGCATGTTCTTCTCCTTTGACAATTTGACTTGCAAAAACCAATTTGCCCCCTTTGAGCTGGTTGTTTAACGTTTGCAACAAATCCAGTTTTGCAGGAAGTTTGGTAAACATATTCATCTGTTCTACAACATGACGGCTTGATTTGAGTGAACCCAACGAAATACCCAAATGGCGAATCGGTTGCTCGCCTTGATCGTTTTGATCAAAAAGCAGCAAGGCAGACTCTAGGAGGGCTTGAGGGTCGTTGGTATAGTGCTCTACTGTTGTGGAGCGTACGACGTTGGTGAAATCAAAATAGCGAATGGATATCGAAATCAATTGCCCTTTCATGTCATGTTTGATGCATCGCGCGGACAACTGATTGGCCAAACGCTGAAAAACGTGTTTGATTTCTTGATAATCCTCCACGTCATGGTCCATAGTGGTCGACTGTGAAATGGATTGAATGGTATGATTGTACTCCAATTTCGCATTTCCATTGCCTCGCACATTTTGAATGACCGTGTAGGCATATTTTCCAAGGATTTGACGAATTTGTTGCTCATTTTCG
>JBOGAI010000248.1:0-8134 GCA_051655665.1 Erysipelotrichaceae bacterium
CGTCTTTTCGAAACGAAAATTCAGCCACACCATACACTACGCTTGCAACAAGGCAACGCCATCGATTTGTCACGTTATCCGGATGATTGTTTTGATGTCGTGCTGGTAATGGGACCGCTCTATCACATCAAAGCAGAAGCGGATCGGCGCCGGTGCATCGATGAGGCGCTGCGCGTCTGCAAACCAAAGGGCACACTGTTTTTTGCGTTCATTTCAAATGATATGGTAATCGCCACAGAACTGATGAACGATAGCACGTATCTGACTGGCAATACGTATGATCATGCGACCTTTAAAGTCGAAGATGTGCCGTTCGTTTTCTTCACTGTCGATCAAATGCGCGCTCATTTTCAGCGCGATGACATTGAATGTGTAAAGGAGGTGGCAGTCGATGGATTGAGCGAGCTTTTGGCCCCACAACTTAACGCGATGGAAGCTGCTGCTTTTCAACAGTACTTGCAGTACCATTTTTATTGTTGCGAGAAACCAGAACTCCTCGGTTTTAGCAACCATCTGTTATGGATCGGGCAAAAGAAGCAACGCGAACAAAGCGCTTCGCCACAATGAGCAAAACGGGACATCAAATGCCTTGTTTCCTTTACAAGTTGCACATCGTAGCAAGTGATTTTTCATGAGGGTTTGATACTATGGTTTCAAAGGAGTGAGTCTCATGAAAAAAATACTAGGTTTGGCTTTTGTGGTGTTATTCTTATTGGCCGGTTGTGCTCAAAAGCAGGATGGTTCAGAACAAGGGGGAGCTCCTACTGTTAATCGTGATGATGTTGTAGAAGAAGGAGCACCCGATAAAAATGCTGGAATTCTGTTTGAACTGAGTGGACAATATTACACGAAATCCATCTCATTTGATTTGTTGACATTGGATTATCTTGATGCCTTAGAAGGACTTAAAAAGGACATTGAAGCGAGTGGGGGCTACATTGAAACCCTCGTAAGCGCCAATGCGTATGGGGGAAAAGGTGCAGATCTGGGCATGATTTATCCGGAATACAACTACGATGTGTATTTGACAGTGAAAATTCCGCAAGAAAAATCGGATGCGTTCTTTGATTTGGTAAAAGCATATGGCAACATGATTCATTACAATCAGTATGTAAACAATCTTAGTGGTCAATATACAGATGTAAAAGCGCGCATCTTGGCGTTGGAAGCTGAAAAAGCAGCGTTGGAAACATTGCTAGCAAAAGCGACCAACTTAAGTGATACAATCGCCATTACCCAACAAATTTTTCAAGTCCAAAGCGAATTGGAAAGTTATCAAATGACGCTAAAGCAATTGGACGAAATGATTGCATTTGATACCTATACCATTCAAATCCGCCAAGTTACCAGTTTGACCTGGGAAGATGACAGCAAACTTCCTCTATGGACTCGCATTCAAAACAGCTTTGTCGATGGCTTGCGTTTCCTTCAAGATGGATTCAAATCGTTCCTGGTCAACGCAGCCTTCTATTTGCCACTCATCGTCTTGATTGGTATAATCGGAACATTGCTAAGCTATGGATTGTTACGACTGCGTCGCAAAAAATAACACTCAAAGAACAAGACCGTAAGGTCTTTTCTTTCGTTATTGAAATTTAATTTCATCAAAAACGTTGTTTTATGCGTTCGTTCTCGGTATACTTTATAGGAAGAACAAAAAAAGGGGATTTTATGTCAATAACATTTAAAATTAAAGAGGGATGGGATCATTTTACCGATGTCGAGCAAAGCATTGGACGCTATATTTTGGATAATCCAAAACTGATCATTGGTCAATCGGTGCATTCCCTTGCACAAACCATTTCGGTATCACCAGCGTCCATCACGCGTTTCGCTAAAAAAATTGGATATAAGGGCTTTCCGGAGTTGAAAATTGATTTGGCGCTTGATACCCGTCAGGTCGTCGAAGATTATTCGGAAGCCATTATGCAAAAAGATGATTTGGTAACCATGTGTCAAAAAGCGAAGCATTATTCGATGCAAAGCATTGAGCAAACGTTTGGTTTGCTCAATATGCACAATTTGGAACAAGCCATTGCGACACTTTGCAACTGTTATAATATTTACGTGTTTGGGTTTGGGACCAGCGGTTTGATTGCGCAAGACTTGCAACAAAAACTTTCTCGTTTGGGGCGAAATGTCATCTATTTTCCCGATCATCAAATTCAAATTGCAGCAGCTGCCCATCTTTCTAGCGACGATGTAGCCATTGCCATTTCGTACAGTGGAGAGACACGTCCCATCAACGAAATCATTCGCTATGCAAAAGAACAAGGGGCAACCACCATTGCCATTACGCAATATTCAAACAATACATTAAGCCGGCTGGTCGACTATCCGCTGTATGTACCGGTAAGTGAAAAAGAAATTCGAATCGGGGCCATTCAATCACGCGATGCCTCCTTCTACATCTCCGACTTGCTTTATGTGGGCATTGCCCATGAAAGCATGGACCGTACGAAAGAATCGTTGATCAAAACCCGAAATTTTCTTACAAAAGTGAATCGACAAAGTGATAAGTGATATTTAATTGCACAAAATATCACTTTTTTATTGAAATATTATTTCAAATTATGTATAATTGGTGGGAACAGGAGGTAACTCAATGGATTTAAGCACTTTAGAAACCGAACAACGTAATCCACGATCGATGAATATTGATCATTGCGATACATTGGAATTGATTACGATTATCAATCGAGAAGACCAGGAAGTACCTAGAACAATTGAACATATGCTGCCTACTGTGGCTGCCACAATTGAGGAAGCCAATACGTTTATGCAACGTGGTGGACGCCTTATCTATATGGGGGCAGGTACAAGTGGCCGACTTGGAGTACTGGATGCTTCTGAATGCCCACCGACGTATGGGGTCAGCCCTGAGTTGGTGGTCGGTTTGATGGCGGGAGGATTGGATGCCATTATCAAAGCCAAAGAGGGAGCAGAAGATTCTCCTCAACTTGGAGTAGAAGACCTTAAGTCGATTTGTCTTACGGCCAATGATGTGGTGGTTGGATTGGCAGCGAGTGGTCGTACGCCGTATGTGATTGGTGGATTGGATTATGCCAACCAAGTGGGGGCATTGACGATAGCAATCAGCTGTGTGAGCGACGCGGAAATTTCAAAACACGCAAAGCATCGCTGGGAAGCGGTTGTGGGTGCGGAGGTTATTACCGGATCGACGCGTATGAAAGCGGGAACTGCTCAAAAGCTTTTGTGCAACATGCTGTCCACTTCGTTGATGGTCAAGCGAGGCAAGGTGTACAAAAATTTAATGGTGGATGTACAACCGACCAATGAAAAACTGGTGGAACGCGCCAAACGCATCATTGCACAAGCCGCTGAAATCAGCTACGAGGATGCGACACATTACTTTGAAGCGAGTGGAAAAGACGTCAAAGTGGCCATAATGATGGCCTTGACGCAAAGCGATGCACAATCGAGTATGGCGCTGCTTGCCCAAAACCAGGGCAATGTTGCGAAAGCCATACATGCAAACAAATAAAAGGGGAGAACAATATGGAAAACCTAGAAATGGTTATTTTTGAAATTATCAATTACGGTGGAACGGCGAAAGGGCTTGCCTATGAAGCGCTTGATGCGGTTGAAAAAGGCGATTATGAATTGGCAAATCAATTAATGAAAGAAGCGGATGAACATTTGGTTAAAGCACATCAAGTGCAAACCAACATCATTCAAGCGGAAGCGCGTGGTGAAAAAACGGAAGTATCCGTCCTATTTGTTCACGCACAAGATCACTTGATGACTGCAATTGAAGCCAAATCTTTGATTGAATGCATCATCCGTCTACATCAAAAAGTAGAAGCATTGAGCAAGTAAGTATGATTTACGCAGTCGGGTTAATGTCGGGCACTTCACTAGATGGAGTAGATGCATGCCTTGTTGCCATCGATGGGGCTAGTGTAGACACTAGCCTTTCGCTTTTGCATTTTGCCACGTTCCCCTATACGGAAGAACTCAAACGCAAAATTCGCTTGGCGAGCGAGATTGAAACCAGTAATGTCGCCACGATTTGTGCCCTCAACTTTGAACTAGGGCAGGTCTATTCTAAGGCGGTTGAGGATTTGTGTGCGCTCGCTCACTTCAATCCACGCGATTTGCGTTTTGTGGCCAATCATGGACAAACCATCCATCATCAGCCCATCGGATTGACTCCTTCCACTTTGCAAATTGGAGAAAGCAGCATCATAGCCTATGATCACCATGTGAATGTGATTGACAATTTCAGAGTAATGGATATTGCAGCCAAAGGACAAGGTGCGCCTCTTGTGCCCTTTAGCGAGATTGTGCTGTACACGCATCCAACCAAACATCGCATTTTGCTCAATATTGGGGGCATTTCCAACATTACGTATTTGCCCGCACAGGCTCGCTTTGATCAAGTGGAAGCATTCGATGTAGGGCCAGGGAATATGATTATCGATGCGCTCATGCGACATTTTTTTGGCGTCAACTTTGACGATCAAGGCAAGGTTGCCGCACGCGGTCAAGTCGATGAGCGGGTTTTACGTTATTGTATGAGTCATCCCTTTTTTACAAAGCCTCATCCTAAAAGTTGTGGACGAGAGCAATTTGGGGATCCGTTTGTGCAAGAATTGTTGAGCCAATTTCAAGAAGTCAGTCCCCACGATTTGGTGGCATCGGTTTGTGCATTTACCGTTGAGGCCATCGCTTCTCAAATCGAGATGTTTTATGGAGAACATCCATTGGATGAAATCGTGGTAGCAGGTGGTGGGGCACACAACTTGACGATGCTAAACGGGCTGCGTGCTGCGTGCAAGCGGGCCACGGTTTTGACCCAAGAGGCATTGGGATTTTCCTCCGATGCCAAGGAAGCCATCGCGTTTGCCCTTTTGGGAAATCAAACGCTGCATCGTCAATTCTCAAATATTAAAAGTGCGACGGGCGCCCAGTGTGACGTCATTTTAGGGAAGATTACTTTGAACCCTCATGGAGAACGATATGAAAAAGAAGAACACCATTAAAGTAAAAAAACAGCAACGCATGAGTCCAGAAGCGACCATCAAGGCCGCACGTGAGATTCGCACCTATGGCTTTGATATCCCCAAATTCGGTTTCAAATCCGCCATTTTGGTGGTCACTTGCATCATGGCAACCATGTTTTTACCAGAACTAGGGCAACTCGTCGGAATTGCATCCCCGTATTTTACCATTGTGCTTGGCAGCATGATCGTCGTATGCGCCGTTTTTGTAAGTCAATATTTCATCGAACAGCGCAAAAACCTTTCAAAGCTTACGATTTTCGGCTACGGCTTGCTCGGGTTGATTGTTATGATGGTCTATTATTTTTGGATTGTAGTTCAACTTCCTATTTAGAAGAGCCGAATGCTTTGATATTAAAATAATATTTCACACAATAATTGAATAAAAAGAAATAAAATTACAAAAAAACGTTGATAATGTGAAATGTATGTGCTATCATTTTTATGAAGACAGGAGGAAGAAGCATGAAAGTATTGTTTGTATGTTCTCAAGGTATGAGTTCTGCAATCGCCGTAAACGCTTTGAAGAAGGAAGCCGAGAAGCATGGGATTGCAATGGAAGTCAATGCTGTGAGTACACAGGAATTTGAAAGCGAAGTCAAAACAGGTTATGACTGCGCAATGGTTGCTCCACAAATTCGTCATCGCTACTCTTTACTAAAAGAGGCAGCGGATGCGGCTGGCGTACCATGTTGTTTAATTTTGCCACAAGCGTATTCACCACTAGGGGGTCCAAAGCTGTTGGCACAAGTCAAGGAATTGACTGGAAAATAATCATTTCTCCAAAGGGAGAGAAAGGGAAGAAATAGACTATGTTTGATAAAATTACACAAATTTTAGATGAAAAACTGTCTACACCAATGGCAAAGTTAGCAGAACAACGCCATTTGCGCGCGGTTCGCGATGGGATTATCGCAACCTTGCCACTGATCATTGTATCTTCAATGTTCTTAGTAGTCGCTTTTTCACACAATGCAATGCCGGAGGCATGGGCAATTAAAGAAGTAATCAAAGCCAATGCAGGTAAAATTTTGTTGCCTTATCGTATGGCAATGTTCATCATGACCTTGTATGCGGTATTTGGAATTGGGTACTCATTGGCTAAATCGTACAAATTGGACGGGTTAACCGGAGGGGTATTGGCGGAATTGGCATTTATGCTTACCATTATTCCAAAAAGTGTTGCAGCAGTGCCTCCAGGTCTTGCGGAATTGGTTACCGGAACAGACTATGCAGGATTCATCGCTGCCAATCCAACTGGATGGTTGATGCCTATGGGCAACCTTGGTTCAGGAGGAATGTTCATCGGAATCTTGGTATCATTCTTTGCGGTTGAAGTATATCGTTTTACTCAAAAATCTGGATTCAAGATTTCAATGCCAGAACAAGTGCCTGCTTCCGTTGCACGTTCTTTTGAAGCCTTGACACCAACAGCAATCGTGTTATTGTCAGTTGCAACAATCACAATGTGGTTGAACATTGATGTTCACGGAATGATCAATAACTTCATGAAACCTCTTGTTTCAGCTTCTGACACATTGCCTTCTGTATTGTTGTTGAACTTCTTGAACTCTTTCTTCTGGTCATTTGGGATTCATGGTTCTTCAGTAGTCGGATCCATCGTACGTCCTTTGTGGTTGACATTGCTTGAAGCAAACACTGCAGCAGCGGCTGGTGGTCTTACCATTCCTCACATTGCAGCTGAGCCATTCTTCCAATGGTTTATCTACATCGGTGGTTCAGGGATGACAGGTGGTTTGGCGATCTTGTTTGCATTCGCTTCAAAATCCGCTTATGGGAAAGCGCTTGGAAAAACATCCATCGTTCCATCTTTGTTCAACATCAATGAGCCGATGATTTTCGGAGCGCCTATTGTATTGAACCCAATTTTGATTATCCCATTCATCTTGGCTCCAACACTTGGTGCAATCATTGCTTGGGTTGCTACAAGTGCTGGCTTGGTAAACCGTGTGGTTACCTTAGCTCCATGGACGCTTCCAGGTCCAATCGGTGCGTTTATCGCAACGGGTGGTGACTGGAGAGCAGCAGTCTTGAACGTCTTGCTCATTGCGATGTCTGTCGCTGTATACTACCCATTCTTCAAAATGTACGACAACAAATTGTTGGCAGAAGAAACTGGTGAAGTAAACGACGAAGCATACGCACTAGCTCAATAGTACAAAGGGTGAAATTACGATGGTGATTTCACCCTTTCTTGCAGCGGTGTTACATAATCTAGAGGTGGTAAATATGAAAAAATTAAAAGTTGTGACCATTGGCGGTGGTTCAAGTTATACGCCCGAATTGGTAGAAGGATTCATCAAACGCTATGACGAATTGCCCATCTCCGAGTTATGGCTGGTGGACATTGAAGCGGGAAAAGAGAAGTTGGAAATTGTCGGGAATTTGGCCAAACGGATGGTCGAAAAAGCGCAAGTGCCAATGAAGATTCACTTGACTTTGGATCGCGAAGAAGCCTTGAAAGATGCCGATTTCGTTACGACCCAAATGCGGGTTGGGGGATTGCAGGCACGTATTTTGGATGAGCGTATCCCGATTAAGCATGGCATCATCGGTCAAGAGACCAATGGCGCAGGAGGGATGTTTAAAGCCTTTCGCACCATTCCGGTAATCTTGCAGCTGGTGGCCGACATGGAACGTCTTTGCCCTCAGGCGTGGCTGATCAATTTCACCAATCCGGCTGGAATTATTACAGAAGCCATTTTGAATTACACGAACTTTAAAAACGTAATTGGTTTATGCAACGTACCCATCACAATGGTCAATGCCTTTGCGAAAATGCTTCACGTTCCCGCAAGTGAGGTCACTTTGCGTATTGCAGGATTGAATCATCATTTCTTTGTCACCGATGTCTTGGTCTCTGGCGTTTCTCGTTTTGATGAGGTTATGGACGTGTATCTAGAAGCAGACGACGCGCAGGCTACTTCTATGAAAAACATCATGGCAATTCCATGGTCTTCTGCGTTGCTGAAAGGATTGAATGCCATCCCTTGCTCGTATTTAAACTACTTCTACCATACACGCGAACAATTGCACAAGCAATTGGAGCTCTATGAACTAGGAGAGGTACGCGCCCAAGCCGTCGCAAA
>JBOGAI010000249.1:0-2477 GCA_051655665.1 Erysipelotrichaceae bacterium
GATACTTGCCCTTCATGCGCACAATGGCCTCTTCCGAACAAGAATACGGAATGATTTCATCTTGTGGCGACGCAAATACGATGACGTCGGTACGACAGTGTACGTCACTGTTGCGAATCCGCTTGATACCTCTGGCGAATTCTGCGATGTAGCTTGGAATCATTTTACGATCGGAGAGATAGCGCGCGACACTTACCTGGGCGACTTTCGCATGTTCTTCCGTATTCGTTTTGAGATGTTTAAAGCTTTCCCAGTTACCAAAACGAAAGGCCGGTGAAACCAAAATCAAACGGGCGATGTGGGGAACGCGAGAAGCCACATGTGTGGCAATGACGCCACCCATGGAAAAACCGAGCAGATTGACTTCATCATAGAGCTTTGAATACATTTCAACAGTATCAAAAGCGCGTTTGAGCCACAAATCAAATTTTGGATTGGGATCGGTTGGATTATACAGATCAAAGGTTACAATGTCGTAATCCAACTCAAAATGGTTGGCATAGCGCTTAAATGCGGAGAAATCGTAACTTTTAAGCCTTCCAAAGCCATGAATGCAAATTAATACGCGTTTATTGGTTTGATGTAACATAGTAATGATACAAGCAGATACTGCAAGCAACCGCTACATTGAGGCTTTCGAAGGACGCCATTTCCACAATGATGTTTTGATCTGCGGCTTGAATCAGTTCTGTTTTTACTCCTTGCCCTTCATTTCCAAAAATAAGTGCCAACCGCTTCGGTGCTTTGGTTTGTTGCAACGACACCGCCGCCTTCAAATCAGTGGCATACACCACAAAGCCCGCCTGCTTCAACCCTTCCACTTGCTCTAGCAAATCGACTTTCAAGATTGGGATGTGAAACAGCGCTCCTTGGGTAGAGCGAACTACTTTTTCGTTGTATAAATCAACGCAGTGCTTTGACAAAAGGATGGCATCGACTTCAAAAGCCAATGCAGAGCGAATGATAGTCCCCAAGTTTCCTGGATCTTGCACGTCATCAAGCAAAATCACCCGTTTGGCGTTTGGTGGCAGGATTGCTTCCCCCATCTTGACTATCCCGATGTAATCCACCTTCGACTTGTTGGCTGAGAGTTTTTGAAGGACGGCCTCGCTGACCTCAATGACTTCACATGTCACGTTTGGTAGTGGGCTACATCCGATGCGCACAAGCAACGTCTCGAGCAGACCCGCTTGATGGGCTTCTTCGCACAAGTGCTCCCCTTCAACCAAAAATTGTTGGTCCGCATCACGATGTTTTTTCTCGTGATACTTTGCCCATTGTTTGACCCGTTGGTTTTGTGTTGATAGTATTTCCATAGTCGTTCCTCTTCCTTTTAGTATACCAAAAAATCACAAAATGTGTCGCAGATGCAATACCTTATTGCCACCGACGTTCCTACATTTTGTTGTTTGTCCCTCAATTATACACCATGCTGCACAGGATGAATAGTCCAGGGCAACGCTTGCGAAAAGAAAAGACGGGTTGAAACCCGTCTTCTCGATTCACTATTGCTTCATTGTCTAGCGGCTTTGCAAGATGGACTCACAACGTTCACACAAGTGATCTTCATGGTCATTTGTGCTTACATTCCAACAACGAGGACACACTGCACCAGGACATGCTTGCACTTGAACTTGCAAGTATTCGTACGCCGGATACAAGTCTTCGGTAAAACGCACGTTGGAAACGATGAGCCACTGTGCCAAGGCATTTGGGAAATATTTGTTGAACAACGCAACATGCTCGGCTGATGCATTGATCAACACTTCTGCCTCCAAAGACTTCCCGATTACTTTTTCATTGCGGGCCAACTCTAGCGCTTTGAAAACGTCAGCGCGCAGCTCCATCAACGTATCGAAATCTTGCAACAATGTTTCTTGTTGGGTCAACGGTGTTGTTGTTACAAAGGATTGCAAGTGGACGCTTCCTTCGCTTTGGTAGGTTTCATACACTTCATCCATGGTGTGCACCAAGATGGGTGCCCAAAGCGTATTCAACACGCGCAACACTTCATACAATACACTTTGCACTTCTACACGCGCTTGTGCCGTTGCATTTTCGATGTACAAAATGTCTTTGGTGTAATCCAAATAGTACGCTGACAAGTCATTGGTCATGAAATTGGTCAAGGTCATGGTAACCGCGGAGAAGTCATAGCTTGCATACGCAGCCTGTACTTTTTCATTTACTTCATGCAAACGAGCCAATAGAATTTGGTTTGCCAAGGACAATTCGTTGGCTTCCACTTTTTGGTCTGCGTTGAAATCCGACAAGTTGGCCAACAAGAAACGGAACGTATTACGCACTTTGCGGTATTGTTCTGCCACCTGTTTCAAGATGTCGTCGGAAATACGAACATCGGCTTGATAATCAATGGTTGCCGTCCACAAACGCAAGATATCGGCACCATATTTTTTCATAACATCCAGTGGACTTACCGTGTTTCCGATGGATTTGGACATTTTCTCCCCTTTTCC
>JBOGAI010000250.1:0-4173 GCA_051655665.1 Erysipelotrichaceae bacterium
TCGCGTTCAACACGTTATCCCTTTCACGCTACGCCTTGATTGATTTGCTCACTGCCTCAAAGAAGAACAGCGATCTGTTGTTTAAAAAGCAGCTTTTCCCTACCGCATTGAGTATTTTTTCCCTATTGCTGGTCTGCATCGCATACGTTACGCTTGCAACGGCGTCGCTTTCCTACTCTTGGTTTCAAAGCCTAATCGGGTTTGGTTTACTGCTTTTAGGCTCCATTCTTTTTTACATTGCGTTTCCTAGTTTCGTATTGCGGGTTTTAAGCAAAAAAAAGCAATGGGTGTTGCATAATTTAAATGCCGTGCACTTGCGTCAATTGATTGCCAAAGTCAAACCAAGCTTACTTGCAATGCTATCCATCCACTTCCTCTTACTCTTTACCATTACCATACTGACCAGTGGATTCAGCTACAAATACGCAATGGAACAGCAACTCAAAATTCTTGCTCCCTATGATGTCTCAATCCAAATACTCAATTTTAATCGCGAGCCCATTTCAGAATATTCCTTTTTCTTGGAACGCCTAAACATTGATCCCAACAATCATCCAGAGCGCATCGTCGGCTACAACCTGTACGAAAGTGATTTAACACTTTGGGATACGCTGTATGAATATGCCGATTTGGAATTGCAACAATACTTGAGCAATGGGTTCCATGTTGAAACGCAGGTAATTGGCTATTCCGACTATCAAGCTTTGATGAGGCTACAAGGACAGGAACCCCTTACCCTTGGACCAGATGAAGTATTATTGGTTTCCAACTTAAAGGAAGCCTTGTCCTCGATTGAGACCATGGCCTCGTCGCGTAAGGAGTACACGATTGCCGGTACCACCTTGTCGCTTGCCGAGGAAGGCTATCAAGTACTTGCCCTTAAAACCGAAAGTTATGGAAGTGCGGCCCTGTGTTTTGTTGTGCCTGACGTGGTTACACAATCGTTATCGTCAAAAGTATCCATTCTCAATCTGCAATACTTTGACAACTCAGACCAATTGGAACCTCTGTATCGCGAACAATTCATCCAACTTTCAGGGAAAGACGTGTTCGACAACAACTACCTAAGTGCGAGTGGCACAACCAAGAGCGCAACGTATGAAGACGTATCCGGCTTCGCCATTCAGTTAATCTATATTGGTATCTTTTTAGGGCTGGTCTTCTTGGTTACCAGCGGCGCGGTTCTTGGTTTGAAATTGCTAAGTGACGCCAACGAAGAAATCGAAATGTATCAAACTTTACACCGCATGGGAGCAAGCAACAAGCAAATGCATCACGCGATACTATTACAAATTGGGGTTGCCTTTTTGTTTCCGCTAGCGCTCGCTATTCCCCACTCCATCGTTTTAGTAGATTTGCTCAATCGATTGACTGGTACCCTTGCACTATCTCAACTCGTAACCCCCATTGCCATTACTACGATTTTACTTTGTGTCTTGTATGGCTCATACTTATGGATTAGTTATCGTGGATATTTAAAAATCATTTTCAAATAGGAGAAACATTATGAAAAAAAACATCAAACGCGTCGCAAAAACGCTTCTAGTCATTTTTTGCGTAATCGGGGTCATTGCCCTTGGTTGGTTCGCAAAATTCCAGCTAACCCCCATCACCTACTCAAACCTGGTTGATGCCCCAACACAGCAAGAAGTGCTTGCCATCTTGAAAGAAGCAGGGGTTCCAGAGGAAAACCTTCAAACATTTCAAACCCAAATCGAACAAAATATCGACTTTTTGAAAACTGACTATCCAACGTTTCACCCTGGATTTCAAACCATCAAAGGGACCATCGTACCTTACGATGAATACTTGGCTTGGAATTTGTTTTCCAAAGCCATGCAACCCGCTGACATCAACTGCCGCTTCGCGGCATTCAATTTGATGCAAGATCTGATTACGGCCCCAGCATTTACCAAAGACCGTGAGGCATTTGCATACGAAAACACCATTTTTGAATACAACGATGCAACTGGGATGGATCAAGCAGAGTACGATCTCTTTTTGGGACTTTTTGAATCCATAGATGCGCGCAATGTTGCTACCAATGGACAATACCAAAAACACATTCAAGCGACCTTTAAAGAGCGCGGTGTGGAATTTGAGGAAAGCAATCGCTCGTTGATTTCGGTCTTCATGCACGATCCCACCAAGAAAACCTTGGAAGCGCAACATGTTGGCGTGATGATTGAAGTGGAAGATAAACTCTACTTCGTGGAAAAAGTCATGCCAACACTGCCGTTTCAAGTGTCGATTTTCAATTCAAAAAAAGAATTGAAAAACCACCTTCAACAACGATTCCTTGTGCGTTTTTTACCTCGTGTCATTTTCATGCAAAACGATCAACCCTTTTAGAGAGTTCTTTCTATTGCGTGTTTGATGGATTGTAGTTGAGAAGAGGGCTTCCCTTTTGCTATAATGCCTATAGAAAGCGATTAGTCATGGCTTTTTTCGAAAGGAGCAACGATGAAAATCTTAATCATTGAAGACGATCGTAGTGTCCAAACCCAACTCGCTGTGTTTTTACAAGGGCATGGGTATGAAGTGGACACGCTAGAGGATTTCACCTCCATCTTCCCGTATATTGAACAATCCAAACCCCATCTGCTCTTGCTGGATTTGAATTTGCCACATCTTGATGGATACACCATTTGTCGAAGAATTCGCGAGAGCAGCAACGTTCCCATCATCATCATCACAAGTCGTGATACCGAGCTCGATGAGTTGATGAGCATGAACCTTGGGGCCGATGATTTTGTGCGCAAACCATTTAATACCCAGATTTTGTTGCTTCGGATTGAACGCCTGTTAAAAAGGGTTTACGACCAAAACTCACAAGTTGTAGAAGATGGTGCATTACGGCTGGATCTTACCAAAGCGACGTTGCACTATGAGGACAAAACGGAAGTATTAACCAAAAACGAAATGCTCATCCTGCATTATTTCCTTACTCACAAAAATCAAATCATCACCCGAGAAACCTTGATGCTCCATCTATGGTCCACTGAAAGTTTCATTGATGACAATACCCTTTCGGTCAACATCTCGCGTCTACGCAAAAAACTGATTTCGGTTGGTATGGAAGATCCCATCCAGACCAAACGCAACATGGGATATATCATGCTATGACCTTCAAACAATATCTGCAAGATAAAATGCAGTTTCTCATCTTTCTCGCACTATTCATTGGTGTCATTACACTGATTGCCCTCGTCTATAAGGCGAGCAACTTGCTGCTTATTGCCATTTGGGTGCTCACTTTCGCACCGCTTGGCGTATGGTTTGGGATTGATTTTATTCGAAAAAAATCCTTTTACAACCAAATCGGGACAACATTATCCCTTTTGGAAGACAAATATGTACTGCATGCCACCTTGCCAAAATCGACTTTTGTCGAGGCTGAACTATTGGCAGAGATCGTAACCGTGATGGGAAAAGCGATGAACGATCGTTTGCAGTTGGTAGAGTCAAAAAATCAAAGTTATCGCGAGTACATTGAAAGCTGGGTTCACGAAGTGAAAATTCCGGTATCTGCCATGGGATTGATTCTTGAAAACAACGCTGATCAAAGTCTTTGTTTTGAGGAGTTAGACAAAATTGACCGTTATATCGAACAAGTCCTGTATTATGCACGCTCTGAAAGCGTGGAACGTGATTTTTTTGTGAAGCGCTTTGCGGTACAAGATGCCTTGAAAAACATATTGAATCGTCATGCCAAAAGTTTCATCTACAAAAAGATTAGTCTTAAAACGGATGGACTTGAAGCGACAATCATCGCCGATCAAAAATGGGTGGAGTATATTTTGGACCAACTGGTGGGCAATGCGATAAAATACATGGATAAGCCCAATCCAAAAATCACGATTGAAACCCATAAAGGCAAAAATGCCACGCTTCTTCGCGTTATGGACAATGGAATGGGCATACCGCAGCAAGATCTTTCGCGTATATTTACCAAAGGATTCATTGGAGAAAATGGGCGTCTTCAAGGCAAATCAACCGGTATGGGGCTTTACATTTGTAAACAGTTGTGTGACAAAATGCAAATTGGAATCAGCGTAACGTCTTCGCCAAATGAAGGAACCACGTTCACCTTAACTTTCCCTGAAAGCGAATATACTCAAATTGAATAGACAACGCATTTTCAAATAAAAAAGGACGTCCCCGCCACACAGC
>JBOGAI010000251.1:0-2470 GCA_051655665.1 Erysipelotrichaceae bacterium
TCTTTTTTTGTTTGCGATATTGTAATGGGGACATCCCCAATTTGGTTTTGATCGCCTGTGCAAAATAGGACTGAGAAGAAAAGCCAACAATCTGAGAGATGTGTGCAATGGAATGGTTGGTCGTTTCAAGAAGGGCGCAGGCCTCGCTGATGCGTTTATTGATGAGATAATGGATGGGTGAGATTCCATAGGCTTCTTTGAAGGAGTGTGACAAGTAAAACTTGTTCATGTACGTAAGCTCTGATAAGGAGTCTAACGTAATGTCTGCGGTGTAGTGTTCATCGATGTACTTCTTGACAAAGAAACATTCCTTTTTTGAATCATCATGGTGAAATTGATTGATATTGCATTCAGTCAACCGAAGCAC
Organism: Erysipelotrichaceae bacterium; assembly: GCA_051655665.1. Lineage (GTDB taxonomy): Bacteria > Bacillota_I > Bacilli_A > Erysipelotrichales > Erysipelotrichaceae > JBOFMT01. The sequence continues at coordinate 368 of JBOGAI010000251.1, forward strand.
ATACGACAATAAAGAGTCGAGTGCACTTGTTACGATGCGTTGATGGTAGATGTTTTGGTTCTCAAGTTCGTCAACCATGGCATGCAGGTGGTGAATGATTTCCTCTTGATATGCTTGTGTCGAAAAACGAAACGAGGTTTTGGGTTGATGCTTGGGATGCAAAAAGGCAATGTTGTCCAAACCTAGTACAATGTAATCTAAATTTTTGCCACGTAAGCCCTCTTCGGTATGGAGTGAGTGCGGGTGTACCAAGATGGCATCGCCTTTTTTTATAGGGAAGACGTCATCGTCAAGGTAGAACAGCCCATGTCCATCCAACACAAAAAACAGCTCGGTGAAGGGATGGGTATGTAGAGTGGAGTGCCAATCGGACGCATAGGTTGCTTTGGTAATGTACAACAATTTGGTTGGCCAGACATCCAAGGTATTGTTTGCATACGGTATTCGGTGATTGCTCATAATGTTTCATAAAACAAGAGTCGTGTTTTATATCCCCCTTTCTATTCTCAAGAACTCTTTCATAATCGAAAATGTAATGCAATGCTACTTCTAGTATAGCGTATCAAAGCGTTCCATAGAAAGAGGTAACAAGAAATTCATAAATTAAAAGCAAAAATAATAAAAAACGAGACAATTATTTAAAGGTTTCGCACTCTTTGCGATGCCGAAATCACTTCATTTATGTGTTTTGAGAGAAAAACGGGGTCTTTTACGCGTGGTGCCAGCATCAATAAGGGGCCTTTTTTTTAGCTTTTATCGGCTATTTTCGCAAATAACGTAAAAAAAGGGTCCTGAAATTGTTAGATTATTCGACAATAGCAAGAACTCTAAAATATTAAGCAAGAAAATGGATTGTATTAAAGCGCTTACTTTCTTACAATAAAGACATAAAATGTGACGGAGGGAAACATGAAAAAGTTACTATTATTGGCTGCAGCAATGCTTTTGTCAACATCACTTACGGGATGTGGAAGCAATGGCTCAGGATCAGAATCCAAAGTATTAAAGATTGCTGGTTTGGAAGGCGGTTATGGAGTAGCCCACTGGGAGGCTCTTGCGGAAAAATTTGAAAGCATGAATGAAGGGGTCGACGTGCAATTGGAATTTGCTTCCAACATTGAAGAAATCTTGCGTCCGCAAATGCAAGCAGGGGACTATCCTGATTTGATGTATTTGGGATTGGGACGTGAAGCGGCATTGACCGAAACCCTGATCAAAGAAAACGCATTGGAAGAGCTAGGTGGGTTCTTGAATATGACCATTCCTGGCGAAGATGGAAAAGTCAAAGACAAAATCATTCCAGGGTTTACAGATACCTTGGCGACCAATCCCTACAACGATGGGAAAACGTATTTAGCACCAATCTTCTACTCGCCAACAGGCTTGTTCTACAACAAAGCGTTGTTTGCTGAAAAAGGGTGGGAATTGCCGACGACTTGGGATGAATTCTTCGCTCTAGGAGACAAAGCGAAACAAGAAGGCATCTACTTGATGTCGTATCCAACTTCTGGATACTTTGATGGATTCTTCTTTGCATTGCTTGCAGAAGCGGGTGGAGTTGAATTGTTCAACGAAGCGATGCTTTATACCGAAGGGGTATGGACCAGTCCAGAAGCAACCAAAGCATTTGAAATCATGGGGAAATTAAAAGATTACATCGAACCGACAACCGTTGCGAATGCAAATGGTCAAGGGTTTAAGAAAAACCAACAATTGTTGTTGGACAATAAAGTATTGTTCTTGCCAAATGGAACGTGGTTGCCAGGAGAAATGGCGGATGCACCAAAAGCCGATGGTTTTGAATATGGTATGATGGGGCTTCCAAAATTAGAAGAAGATTCTTACTCTTATACGTTCTTTGAACAAATGTATATTCCAAAAGAAGCACAAAACAAAGATCTTGCGAAAGAATTCATGGCGTATATGTACAGCGATGAAGCAGTCGAATTAATGGCTACGACGTCCAAAGCGGTCATGCCGGTATTGGGTGCAGATGCATTCTTGAGCGGAATCGACAAAGAGTTCTACTCCATTTATGACAATGGAACCAAAGCCGTAATGGGAAGCTTTGCCGCAACGGAAGCAGTAGAAGGGGTAACGTTC
>JBOGAI010000252.1:0-5923 GCA_051655665.1 Erysipelotrichaceae bacterium
AAATGGGTAATTTGCAGCAGCAAACGATCGAGTTCTTTGGTTGACATCTTTTTCTCCTTCATATTGTTTCCGTGTAAACAATACTACCACAATTCCTTTGTTATTGCACCTTATAATTCGAAATAATAACTATCCCGCAAGTAGGACTGCTGGTGCGTGCGGGTCAGCTGTGCCAAATGTTTTTTTAGGGCTCGCAGCGACAATTTCCCCTGTTCATAGCGCGCCACTTTCGCAAGAAAAAGCTGTTTTTGGGCTGGCGTAATGTCTTTTTTGAAATAGCCAAACACATGTTGGGCTGCGTTGATGGCATGACTGGCTTGGACGGGGGTTGCCAATCCCGCTTCCAACAAGCGATAAAAATCGCGTACCGGGTAGGCTTTTTTGTCGTTGAGCAGGGCTCTTAAGGCGTCATAGTGTTTGGGGGAATGTTCCAAAACACTATATTTGTAATGCGACCACTCCTGTTCCAAACGTTGGATGCCCCCTTGAGCCAGTGCATTGGCGCACTTGATGGCCGAGAGGTTTTTGTCTTTGACTTCGAGCATGATGTCCACCTCATCAAGCGCCTCGACAAACGCTACAAACGCTTCAAGGTCGATGGTATCGCTGTGTGCGCCCATTCGCTTGCCAGGTTCTTGTTGGGAGTAGTGGATCTTGCAAGGGCCATCTTCGCGCTTCCAGGTTTGTTTGCACTTCGCAATCCACTCGGTTTCACTGTGCGTTGCATCCGGGTTGCAGGCATGATGCAAATTGTCAAAGACGGCAGGAATGTGCAACGTATTGGCAATCTTGAGCACTTGCGCAATGTTGAAGGAGCGCTCATCGTTTTCTAGGACGAGTCGGCGTTGCACCGATTGGGGCAGCAATGCAAAGTGGTCAAGAAAGCGCTGTGCAGATGCGTTGTGGTCTTGATAGGCCCCTCCCACATGCAAAATGATTTTATGAGTAGCATCCTGGGTTAGCAAATCCAAGACGTCTGCATGATAAACAAGTTCCGCAATGGAGCGTGCTACCACTTGTTCCTCTAGGGAATTGAGCACCGTATATTGGCCAGGATGCATCGAAACGCGCAAGTTATGTTGTTGAATGAGTGCACGAATGCGCGCAAATTGCGGGGCAAACAAACTGCGCCAATCCAGCGTATTGATTGAACTGCCCCCAAAAGGAATGAGGTCAGAGCTGATGCGAAACAGCGTGATGTTGTGGGCTACGTTGTAGCGCAGCTGTGTTTCCAGCACAGCCAGGTTGTGGGCAATGACTTCTTGCAAGCGCTGCGGTGTGGCCTTTTTTTGGGTTACGCTTTGATAGCGACAGTCCATCACCCCCAAGGTAATGCAAGCATATCCGACACGTTTCATACGTTTTCCTCCCACAGGGTTACCACCCTTATTGGCCTTATTGTAGCACTTTTTCTAAAAAACGAGCATTCTATGCGTCAAACCCACAACCATAAAAAAAGTGCTATAATGCGAGAAAAGGAGGATGTGACCATGAACCACCAAACACAGCGTCAACCCTCTTTTGCCTCGCGTCCTTTTTTCGCCGGTTTTGGGTTTCGCAAAGTCTTTTTGTTCTTTGTTTTGGGCTGTGTCATTGGCACCTACTTTGAACAATTCACCACCTTGTTGCGCACGGGCGAGTGGGTGTCGCGTGCAGGCCTGCTTTATGGCCCCTTCAATCCGGTTTATGGCTTTGGGGTCGCAGCCTTTATTGCCCTGCTTGGCAACCAAGAGCCGCAGCGTCCTTTTTGGAAAACCTGGTTGTACAGCGCTTTGATTGGAGGGGCTGTCGAGTGGGTGGCAAGTTTTGTGCAAGAATGGTTGTTTCAAACGAGCAGTTGGAATTACGACACCTTGTTTTTGAACCTAGGGGGCCGTACGACCCTCCCCTTTATGATTGGCTGGGGACTTGGAGGTGCGTTCTTGTTGAAAGTGATTTACCCCTGGATCAGCCAATGCGCCGAGCGTTTGCCGCAACTGCTTGCCAAAGTGCTCTATTACAGCCTGCTTCTGTTTTTGGTGTGGAATATGGTGTGGTCGTTGGTGGTCATGATGCGCGTCAGCCAGCGCTGGCAAGCGGTCGCACCCGCCAATGGCTTTGAAGCGTGGATTGATGTTACCTATCCCGACAGCGTGATACAAGAAATCTATCCCAACCTAAAATTCAACCACGCACCCATCACCAAATAAGCAGCCTTACTTACAATACAAAAACACGCCATCCCGGTGGGCCAAGGCGTGTTTTTATGTGATTGGCAAAGCGTGAAGCAAGCCTACAAAAGCGGTGCAAGCACCACTTAAAGGGCATCCAAGCGTGCCGGGAATGAAGCGTGGCAACTTTGCTTTGATCACTTCGTCTCCTTCCCCTTTGTCCATCCCAAACCCGATGCGTTGTACATCGACATGAATGCTATTTAGTGGTACGCGGTAAAATGGGGGTGTAGCGAAAATGTTTGCCTCCTATTTGCCTCCTTTAATATAAAGCAAAGTTGATCCAGAAGCAGCATTGCTTCCAAAAGAAAACGCGCACAGGAGTCACTGCTGTCCTTGCGAGTGCTGAAACATAGTAGGCCACTATTCATTCATCGAAGTGTGCTCCATCCCTGACGCTGTCAAGGATGTTCAATCCTTTGCCGTCCACGTTGTACGACAAAAAAAAGACCGTCCCACTGGGATGGTCTCGGTGCATAAGGCTGGGGAGTATTGTTTTGGCCCCTTCCATGCCGTACTAAAACAAAAACACCAACAATTCGGAAATGCCCCACACCATCAAAATGACTTGTGCCATTTTGGGGTTGGCTACTTCGATTTGTTTTTTGTTGGTAAACAGCATGCCAATGCTTAACAGCATCACGGCAGCGGTGCCCAACCAAAAAAAAGCGTAGGGTAAAAACTGAAACAAGATGGATACATTGGTTAAGGCAGCCAATAGGATGACGCCATAATAGAGTTTTGCTAACATAGGTGCTCCTTCTACCCCCGTACATGGCGGCGGGGTTGGATGCTATAAATAATATACCAATTGTTTCAGCACGTCTACCCCTTCTTGGTGGTGGTGTTCATCAACCATCAAGCAAAACATGGCCAAATGATTGGTGAAGGCGCTGCGCACCGTGCCATAGGCGCGTGTGTCATGAATGTGCCAAAGCTGATCCTCGTTTTCTTTTTTCCCAAAGGTTCCAATGGCAAGAAAGGATCCGCCAACCATGGATTTGGCAAAAGCCAGCAATGCGCGATCCATTCGATAGGTCGTATGTGGTTCGTGGGTCGCCACGTAAGAAGAGGCCACAAACACTTTGGCAAGTGACACGGGTTGAGGCAAGCTGTCAAGGTAGAGCACATGGCTCACTTTGTAAAGGCTGGCCAACAATTGGGTGCCCATTGCGGTGGCAATTTCATCTTGTTGGGCAAGGTAGAGCACGACTTCTTTGTGTCCCCACTCTCCTTTAACCAGATGATGTTCTTTCAATAAGATGTATTCAAAACGGGTCAACTGTGAGCAGAGCAAATCGTAAATTTCTTTGGTTGAGGTAATGATCCCAAAACGCATGTGGTAGGCTCCTTTGCTTGTGAATAAGCAGTAAAGAATTCACTACTCTCATCATAATGAAATCCCCAATGTTGTCAATTCACTGCCCTGCTTCACTACACTTTTTGTTCATTGTGCACTCCCTTTTCCTGCAAAGCATCCTCCCCTCCTATTTTGCACCCCCTTATGCCCCTATAAGGGTAGAAAACTCATTTTCATTCTACAGTTTTTTGATATTGTAACCCTTTACATTTAAGTGTATGATAGAATTAGGTACAATGCCTAATGGAAAGGAACTACTATGAACGATTGGATCAAACACGCTGTCGTATATCAAATCTATCCGCGAAGTTTCTGCGATTCCAACAATGATGGAATCGGCGATCTTGTGGGAATCATTTCCAAACTGGATTACTTGCAAACCCTAGGAATCAACACCTTGTGGTTGTCCCCGGTATATGCCTCCCCCAATGATGACAACGGATATGACATCAGCGATTATCGCTCGATTCACCCCGACTTTGGCACCATGGCGGATATGGAAGCCCTCTTGCTCGAAGCCAAAAAGCGCGACATTCGCATTTTGATGGACTTGGTAATCAATCATACCTCGGATGAACATCCCTGGTTTCAAGCCAGCAAGGACCCTCACTCTCCCTATCGCGATTACTATTATTGGAGACCAGGAAAAGCACAAGGCACCAAGCCCCCCAACAACTGGACCAGCTTTTTTGCGCAAGAAGCATGGAGCAGGGAGGAAACCAGCGGCGAATACTATTTGCATTTGTTTTCCCAAAAGATGCCCGACTTAAACTATCACAATCCCAAAGTGCGCCAAGAAGTCAAAGACATCATGCGCTTTTGGCTTGATAAGGGCGTGGCGGGGTTTCGCTGCGACGTCATCAACATCTTGTACAAGCGTACCGTAGAAGATGGGAAAAAGAAACTGATTTTGACTGGAGAAGAACATTACTTGGACGTGCCAGAATGCCACGCATTGTTGCGTGAGTTCCAAGAAGAGGTGTTTGCCCACTACGATTGCTTTACGGTAGGCGAAACCGTCTTCACGACCTCCCAAAGTGCCAAAGGCTTGATTGATGCCTCCGACAAGAAACTTGACATGGTCTTTTCCTTTGACCATATGGCTGCCGACCACTTTATGGTGAAGTGGTTTTCAACCCCCTATTCCCCCTCCAAGATGATCAACGCCTTGGATGAGTGGCAACGCGAGGTCCCATGGAATGCCAATTACTTGGAAAACCATGACCAACCCCGCTCGCTTTCCCGCTTTGGAGCGGAAACGACCCATCGCGAACAAAGTGCCAAACTGTTGGCCACCATGCTTTTTACCCAAAAAGGTACGCCGTTTGTGTTTCAAGGCCAAGAAATCGGGATGTCGAACTATCCGTTTTCGACCCTTGACGACATCAAGGACATCGAAAGCCACAATACGTATCGCTACGCACGACAACTGCACTTTCCCAAAGCGGTTGCCGCACACTTGGTCAAACAAAAAAGTCGCGATCATGCCCGCACGCCGATGCAGTGGGACACCACCATGCATGCGGGTTTCACCCAAGGGAAACCATGGCTGCGTGTCAATCCCAACTACTTGTTGGTCAACGTGAAAACCCAACAAGGCCAAGACGATTCCATTTTGCATTACTATCAAAAACTCATTGCCTTGCGCAAAAACGATCCTGTTTTAATCCATGGAGACTATGCCTTGGTGGAAAAAGGCGCCCATCACTGGATCTTTGATCGCACCTATGAACACACCACCTATCGGGTGTATTTGAACCTTAGCGACAAAAAAGTAGCCATCCATCATGCAACAAATGGAACCATGCTGTTGTCCACCTATGGACATGCCAGCGCAAGCAAGTGGTTAGAACCTTATGAAGCCATCGTGGAGAAACGCCAATGATCACCATTACGAACCTACAATTTCACCTTGCCACAACACACACTTCGTATGTGTTTCATGTGACCCCTTTTGGTCACTTGCAACACCTCTACTATGGAACAAGGGTGCAAGACGACCATTTTGAGGCCAGCTCCCTCAAACACACCATAACCGTAGGCAGCTCGGTTGCCTACGACCAAAGCGATTTGACCTATTTGCTCGACCAACTCGCCCTTGAATACGTCGGAGTGGGCAAAGGCGACTATCGCCACAATCCGATTGAAGTCATCATGCCCGATGGCTCATACGTCTGTGATTTTGTTTACCACAGCCACACGCTTCATGAAGGCAACGTCCCACTTAGTGGCATGCCATCTTCTTTTGGGGCAGATCAAACCCTAGAAGTCGTGCTCAAGGATCGCGTCCATGACCTCTACCTGCATTTGTTTTATGCAGCATACGAAGCAAGCGATGTCATCAGCCGCCGTG
>JBOGAI010000253.1:0-7947 GCA_051655665.1 Erysipelotrichaceae bacterium
CAGGAAGCAGTCGCGATTTTCATGCTGGCCTTCTTCTTTTTAGGATTGGCGTGGCTGTATCGTGGGTTTTCTTTTATCAAACGACCGATGGCATTTGGCTATCTAGGAAGCGCCATTGCAACGATGGGGATAGTGGGAACAGGGTTGTTGTTGTTCTCCATTATCTCAAGATTCTTCTCGTATGAGTCCATTTATGGACCGCTTGCTTCCTTGATTATCTTGCTGTTGTCGGTTTGGATTATCGCTAGCATCCTCTACTTTGGGTTTTTAGTGAATATCGTATTTTATAGTGAGGATGTAGAACATGAAAACAAAAAAATTAAGAGCAGTTGGTTTTTTAACGGGCGTTTTGCTGCTAGCCTTTGGGAGCGTATTGGTCCAAAAAACTAACTTGGGGATTGCGCCTTTGGAAGCATTGGCGTTCAATTTGAATCAGCTTTCCGGCCTTAGTGTAGGAACGCTTTTCTCGATGTTAGGCGTAGCGATGGTCGTATTTCAAAAGGCAATCCTACAAAAAGAATTTGAATTTAAAAAAATCATTCAACTGCTTTTTATGGTTGTGTACGGACTGTTTGTCGATCTCATGTTGTTGTTTGTCTTTCCAAGTGATCTTAGTGTATCGACAACGATGCGCTTAATCTTGTTTGGAATTGGCCAAGTCATCAGCTTAGCAGGGATTGGCTTGTTTGTCGCAAGCAATATGATTATTGCACCACTAGAATCCACTTGCTTGGCCATTGTACAGCGCTATGCTCTACCGTTTCGTCATGCCCGCTGGATTGTCGAGTCGGCATCCATTGCAATCGCGTTGTTGCTGTTTGTGATGGCAGACTTGAGTGCGTCCAACGTCGGTGTGGGAACGCTGATCATCTTGTTGATTAGTGGGCCGAGTATTGAATGGTTTATCCATCGTTTTAATGCGATGTACGCAAAAATAAAAGCGTAAGAAAAGAGGGACTATGCGCGTAAAAATTGAAAAAACAGGAATTAATGGGGAAGGAATTGGGTATTACAACCGCAAACCGGTTTTTGTGCCTGGAGCATTGCTTCAAGAAGAATGCGATGTTGATTTTGTAGAGAACAATAAAACCTACGCAATAGCCAAACTCAACAAAGTGTTGACCCAATCCCCGGATCGAATCAAACCGAAATGTTACATCCAATCACGTTGTGGTGGATGCCCCCTTATGATTACCAAATATGCTGCCCAACTAGAAGCCAAACGTGAGGTATTGAAACAAAGCTTGATCAAATATGCCCAAGTCAATCCACGTTTGATTGCATCCGTGGTAGCCAATCCGGTACCATTTGGATATCGCAACCAGTGCAAATTGCCATTTTCCATGGAAGAGCGTGAGCTGGTAACCGGGATGTATCGTCCTGGATCCAACTACTTCATTGAAGTTGAAAAATGTATCGTTCACGAACCAGGTTTGGAACGCGTTCGCATGGACATTTTGCAAGTTTTGAATGATTATCGGATGAAAGCATACGATCATCATCAGAAAAAAGGAATGCGTACCCTTGTGATCCGTGGTTTTGAAGACAAGTACCAAGTTACTTTGGTGACGGGGGAACACCCACTTCCTGAAAGTATGATCGCAGCCTTGATGAATATCGAGGGAGTGGTTTCGCTGTATCAAAGTGTGAACACCCAAAAGAAAACGGTAGACTTGTTTGGGCCGAAGCAAACCTTGTTGGCGGGAGAGCGCTATTTGCCATTCTCCATTGATGACATTTCTTTGCAATTGTCACCCCGCTCGTTCTTTCAGCTGAATACCGAGCAAGCCAAACACATGTATCGCAAAGTGTTCTCACTCATTGAACCGGGGAAAGACCTTATTGTGGAGGCGTATAGTGGAATTGGGGCGATGTCATTGTACTGCAAAGACAAAGCAACCAAAGTCATCGGCATTGAATCCATCAAAGATGCGGTAGTCAACGCCAACGCCAATGCGAAGCTCAACAATGCATCCAACGTAGAATTCTTGTGTGCAGATGCAGCGGATAAGCTGGATTATATTTCCCGTAATCAAAAAATCGATGTGTTGATTGTCGACCCTCCTCGTAGCGGGTTGGACGAAAACATGTTGTCGGTCATCATGAAAAGTAAAATCAAAGAAATCATTTATGTTTCATGTAACCCAGCAACCCTTGGAAAAAACCTTGCGGTGCTCAAACAACGTTATAATGTAGAAAGTGTAACCCCATACGATATGTTCTCGCAAACGGCACAGATCGAATCGGTTACAAAATTGGTGAGAAAATAATGGAAACAAAAAAAATGGACGGAAAGGCGTTGTTGGAACAAGCCAAAAAGGCGAAACAGCGCAACCAAACAAAATCTTTTCAAAAAATTGTAGGAAAAGATAAAAAAGACAAAGCGAAATTTCGCATTGTCAACTTCAACGGATAAAAGCATCGCAAGATGCTTTTTTTCACAAAATCTTTGTGCAAAGGGGCAGAATCTTGATTGCATGGGGCATAGCAAAGTGCAGATTCAGTGTGCTTAGATTTGTAAAAACATCACACAAGAATCAATTTTTTTCATGAATTTTCAGTAAATAATGTATGAAAGCGATTCCGCGTCATTTTTTCGAAAATATTCGTGAAAAAAAACATAAAGTGGACAAAAAAACTTGCATTTTCCAAAGGAACTCGGCTATAATACGAGTATAAATCGTATATCATCTCGAATATGGCGAGAAAGTCTCTACCCGGAAACCGTAAATTACCGGACTACGATAAAAGTACCCGATCAACCCTTTTTAAGTTGTCGTCGCTTTTATCGAAGCGACGATTTATTTTTTTATGAAAGGGGAACTTATGTTCGAAAAAGTATTTAAACTGTCAGAAAAAAAGACAACCGTACGCACTGAAGTCATTGCGGGGATTACAACCTTCCTTACAATGGCTTATATCTTAGGGGTAAACCCAGGAATTCTTTCCGATGCAGGAATGGATTTCCAAAGCGTGTTCTTGGCAACCGCCTTGGCTTCTGGGATTGCTTGTATCATCATGGGGCTTGTATCCAACTATCCGGTGGCATTGGCACCGGGGATGGGTGTAAATGCCTTCTTCACTTACACTGTAGTACTAACTTATGGCTACACTTGGCAAGAAGCGTTGGCTTGTGTATTCTTGTCGGGGATTTTGTTCCTAGTCATTTCCTTTACTGGGGTACGTAAAAACGTAATCAATGCCATTCCACAGGAAATGAAAAACGCCATTGGGGCGGGGATTGGATTCTTCATTGCTTTTATCGGATTAAAAAATGCAGGGATCATCGTAAGCAATCCGGCTACGTACTTGGGCCTTGGAAATTTGTCTCATCCTACCGTATTGTTGTGTATCTTTGGGATTGCGTTAACGCTTATTCTATTGGCACGTAAAGTTAAAGCAGCAGTATTCTATGGTTTGGCAGGAACCGCAATTCTTGGCGTGGTCTTGGGCCTTGCAGGGGTTGATATGATGCCGGTATTGCCTAGTGCAATTGTTTCGACTGATTTCAATATGCCAACATTTGGTGCCTTTGTGGAAGGGTTGAAATCCGTATTCAGCAAACCAGACTTGATGCTTGTCATCTTCTCTTTCATTTTTGTAGATTTCTTTGATACAGCAGGTACTTTGGTTGCCATCGGGAACCGCACCGGTATGATTGATGAAAACGGAGATTTGATTGACGCTGAAAAGGCCTTCACAGGTGACTCCATTGGTACCTTGGTAGGGGCTGTGTTTGGGACTTCTACTGTAACGTCTTATGTAGAATCTTCTGCAGGAGTTGAAGCGGGTGGAAGAACCGGGTTAACTGCTGTTGTAGTTGGGATTTTATTCTTGTTGTCGGTTTTCTTCTATCCAGTACTGTCTGTAGTTGGAAGCATCCAAATCGCAGAAGGATTGTTTGTTTCACCCGTGACTTCACCTGCACTTATTATCGTAGGGATCTTAATGGTTGAACAAGTACGTCACTTGGATTGGGAAGATTTGACGCATGCAGCACCAGGTTTCATTACCATCATTATGATGATCTTGTCTTTCTCCATTGCGGATGGAATTGCAATGGGATTCATGACCTATGGATTGGTGAAATTGGCAACAGGACAATGGAGAGATGTAAAATGGCCGATGTGGATCATCATTGCAATCTTTGTCTTGCATTTCATTCTTTAGTAAGATATAATACTCAAAATTAACGGAATATGGAACGACACCATTTCCGTTTCTTTTTATACACAAAGGAGGAGATTGAATGGATACGATGAATGGAAAAGTAGTAAAAGAAGGATATACCTATGATGATGTGCTGTTGGTACCATCTTATTCACAGGTAGTGCCTTCCCTGGTAGAGTTGGAAACCCAACTGACCAAAAAGATTCGCCTACGCATTCCCGTTACTTCTGCAGCGATGGATACTGTAAGTGAAAAAGAGATGGCAATTGCGTTAGCAAAGCTGGGTGGTTTGAGCTTTATTCACAAGAATATGACGATTGAACAACAAGCAGCCATGGTGCTAGAAGTAAAAAATGCTTCTTTTGACTCCCAAGAATTTGGAGATGCAGCCATTGATGCACAAGGACGTTTGCTTTGTGGAGCAGCGGTTGGGGTATCGGATACTACACTAGAACGCGTCAATGCACTAGCAGCAGCAGGGGTAGACGTCATTGCTGTGGACAGTGCACACGGTCACTCTCGTGGGGTTATTGAAACAATCAAGAAAATTCGAGAGGCACACCCTGAACTGGATATCGTAGGGGGAAACATTGTCACGGCACAAGCAGCCATCGATTTGATTTATGCAGGAGCAACCTGTTTGAAAGTCGGTGTAGGTCCCGGTTCCATCTGTACGACTCGTGTGGTTTCCGGTGTGGGGGTTCCACAGTTGACGGCGGTGAATGACGTGTATCAAGTAGCACGTCAATACAACGTAGGCATCATCGCGGATGGTGGAATCAAACTCTCTGGTGACATTCCAAAAGCCTTGGCAGCCGGCGCGGACGTCGTAATGCTAGGGGGATTGTTGGCAGGATGCACGGAAACACCAGGTGAAATTCTTGAAGTGTATGGAAAACAAGTGAAATCCTATGTTGGAATGGGGTCTTTGTCGGCAATGCAACGCGGATCAAGCGATCGTTATTTCCAGGGTGGACAAAAAGAATTAAAAAAATTGGTACCAGAAGGCATTGAAGCAACCGTACCATTCAAGGGTCCGATTTCGGCTGTCATTTACCAAATGATGGGTGGTCTTCGCTCGGGTATGGGATACTGTGGATGTGGCAGTGTCAAAGAAATGAAAGAAAAAGCAACGTTTGTAAAGATTACGGGATCGGGTTTAAAAGAATCTCATCCTCACGATGTAGACAACGTGAAGGAGGCACCGAATTACAGTGGTAGATAAAATTATAGTATTAGACTTCGGTTCACAGTACAATCAATTGATTGCACGTCGAATTCGTGAAGCAGGCGTATTTTCAGAATTAAAATCTCACAAAATGAGTGCAGCGGAAATCAAAGCCGATCCAAGCATCAAAGGGATCGTCTTCTCCGGAGGGCCAAACTCGGTTTACGATGCAAGTGCACTTAAAATTGATATGGAAATTTTCAACCTTGGCTTGCCTATTTTGGGGGTATGTTATGGGATGCAACTCATTGCCCATGAATTGGGTGGAAAAGTAGAAAGCTGTGAACATGCGGAATATGGAAAAGCGGATTTGCATATTGTGAATGACTCCGCGTTTACCCACAATTTGCCCACTACCCAACAAGTTTGGATGAGTCATGGTGACCAAGTAACGGCATTGCCTGAAGGCTTTATCGTAACTGCTAAATCGGATACTTGTCCGATTGCCATGATGGCCAACCCGACTCGCAACATCTATGGCATTCAGTTTCACCCTGAGGTAAAACATTCGGTCTATGGTCAAGAGATGTTGGAACGATTCATCTTCGATGTATGTCGTGCCAACAACAACTGGTCGATGGAAGCATTCGTGGATGTGGAAGTACGCAAAATTCAAGAAACCGTAGGGGATCAAGAAGTGTTGTGTGCTCTATCCGGAGGCGTGGATTCTGCGGTCGTGGCTGCGATTTTGCACAAAGCCATCGGGGAAAAATTGACTTGTATGTTCGTTGATCACGGTTTGCTGCGCAAAGGCGAAGCAGAGAGTGTCGTCGATACATTCAAGGGACGTTTTGGAATGAACTTGATTAAAATTGATGCGCAAGAACACTTCTTGTCTCGTTTGCAAGGTGTTTCCAATCCGGAAGAAAAACGTAAAATCATCGGGAACGAATTCATTCGTGTCTTCGAAGCCGAAACCAATAAATTGACCAACATTAAATGGTTGGCACAAGGAACGCTTTATACGGACGTCATCGAGTCTGGAACCGAAACGGCACAGACCATCAAGTCTCACCATAACGTGGGTGGCTTGCCAGAGGACATGCAATTCCAATTGATTGAGCCACTCAACACTTTGTTTAAAGATGAAGTACGTGAGCTTGGAAAAGTATTGGGCTTGCCAGATGAAATCGTACATCGTCAGCCATTCCCAGGACCAGGTCTAGCGATCCGTGTCCTTGGTGAAATCACGGAAGAAAAATTGCACTTGGTGCGTGAATCGGATGCGATTCTACGTGAAGAAATCAAAAATGCAGGCTTGGAACGTGACGTTTGGCAATATTTCACAGCCTTGCCAAACATGTTGTCGGTAGGGGTTATGGGAGACCAACGTACCTATGAATACACAGTAGGCATTCGTGCGGTTACCTCGATTGATGGAATGACTGCAGACTGGGCCCGCATCCCTTATGATGTTTTGGAAAAAGTATCTCGTCGTATTTGCAATGAGATCAAAGGCATCAACCGCGTAGTGTATGACATCACTTCAAAACCACCAAGCACAATCGAGTGGGAATAATAAAAAAAACATCGAAAGCCTTTAATTAAAGTGCATTTTCGATGTTTTTTTTTGATTTTGATACTAAAAACACATGAATACTCTATTTTTGACATTATTTTGGAATAATTAAAGTGCAAATCTAATGAGAATAGGTTGATAATTTTAAAAATGAAAATGTTAAGTGGGTAAAAAGAACTTTGGTGGTATCAGGTTGAATTTTAAAGTTTCCCTAAATACGCATGATGCTACAAATTATGATGACCTTTTTACTAAAATATCAACTAGAAAAGCAACATTTAACAAAATGTCAGATGATGAAAAAAAAGGAAATCGTAAATGCTTTAGAACACTTACTACTTGAAAACCCTAAATATATACAAGTGGATACAAAAAACTATTTTTTGATTTTATTCAACAAGATGAGCTCATTTGCTATAGGGAAAATTACAGTACTTTCGACATAGTAGTGGACTTAGTTTGGTAGAGAGAGAGTCTAAAGGAATATAAAGATTTCTTAATATACTACGGACTCGCAGTAATATCATAACTATCAAATAGATAAGATTATCAAGAAGTTTATATTGCTGTCTACCCTTTCAAAACCCGTTAACCAAGCTTTAAATTATAATTAAACTTAAAATATGTAAACAATTTTTTTATTTATCCTAAATCTTAAGGTGAACATCTTATGTCTATGGTAAAATAGTAGCAAATGGTTAACAATTTTTTTCAAAACAAGTGACTGATTAATAATCCGTGGGAGATATTTTGCTTTATGATGATAGTAAGTAGTGTTATAAGTTTTTAAGATATTGAAAAGGTGAGGGGGATATATGAAAATATTTGATAATATCAATGCTATTGTAAAGGACGATATGGCAACTACGATTGAGAAAGGGAGTAGAGTTAATATTGCTGCTGCCTATTTTTCAATGTATGCATACCAGGAATTGAAAAAGCAGTTACATGGAGTGGATGAATTTAGGTTTATTTTCACATCACCAACCTTTGTAACAGAACGAACAGATAAGCAAAAAAGAGAGTTTTA
>JBOGAI010000254.1:0-15602 GCA_051655665.1 Erysipelotrichaceae bacterium
CCATGATGCAAGAAACAATGATATGATAAACATACAACCAAAGGAGAACTCTTTCATGAACCTTTCCACAATCCAAAAAGGCATCATCCTGGCGGATGCGTCCCAACACCCCGCTATCCGGGAAGCCTTGCTGAGTCAACAAAACATTGTCACCCAAGTCAAATTGATGGACTTGCGCTCTTACTTGTACCGTTTTGTACCCAAACCCCAAATGAGTGCAAACGAATTGGTCTTCGAGGCCTACCTGCGGATGCAAACCCTGCAACCGCAGCTGCAAACATTTCAAAACAGCATTCATTCCTATACTTTTATCGAACAATTGCTCACCTTTTTGAATCATTATCACTTCTATGACATGAAACCAGAAGACTTGCCAAGTGACACCCCCCCTCAAAAGGAATTGCGTCTTTTGATTGAAGCCCTCATCACCTTGCCAAGTGCTCAAAAAGCATTGAGACAAGCCCTCTTTCAGGCTTCTACGATGCAGCATGGGGAAGTGTACATTGTAGAAGGCTATAGGACCTATGAGGAAGAACGCATGGTGCAAACCTTGTTGTCCGCTGGGGCAACGCTCGTCCAACACGCACCGCATACGCCAACCATGCAACTACATAGTTGTGTCAATATGAGTCAGGAAGTGGAATACTTAGCCCAACAGCTCATCCACAACACACACTCTGTATCGGTTGCTGTACCCAATAATGAGTACAAACTGTTGGTAGAGCAGTTTTTTACGCGGTATCACCTCTCGTTCGCTTTTACCCAACTCGATCAACCGAGTCGGTTCGCTTCGTATTACCGAGCCTTGATACAGTATTATTTTGAACGCACCCCTCAGCAATTGCGCAAGCTCATCGCGCTCAACCCCACAAAAATAAAGAACACGAGTGCGCTGTTGGAATTCATGGACAACTTTGAAGTGTCCATTGAGGATGATTTTTCTTATGTACAACGCATCTCGTTTGCTGCTCCTTACTTTAGCAAGCAGGACAAAGACGCGACTTTGCGACTTGCCCAAACGGCACAGGTTGCCAAAGAGCAGTTGCAAGAGGACTTGGCCAATGTGCTTGAAGCCACTTCGATGGAGCAAATGCTCAACGCGGTGCATGCTGCCATCATTCATGCCCACACAAACCTTAGCCGTGAACAACAACAAAGCATTTTGACGATTCAGCATGTATTGATTGATGCACTGCCTTATCTTAATCAAGACACCTATCCGTTGCTTTTGTCTTGTTTAGAACAAGTCAAACAGCAACGCACCCACGATCATCACGCCTTGATTCGAGTTCAAAGTTTCCAAGAATGCAACGATACAAGTACTCATTTGTATGTTTTGGGGGCAACGCAAAACAATTATCCCGCCTTTGCACTTCACAAAGGGATTTTTGACGAATCCTATTACAGTTTGACCCCTTATCCTTCGATGGGGCAACGCTTCACCTTGCATGTTCAACAGCTTGAAAAGCAATTTTTGCACTACCCAAAGGTCACCTTCTCTTTTCCGCTTTCTACCTATGAGGGCAAACCACTAGAATGTGCACTTGAAATCGAACGGCTATACGAATTTCCAAAAACGCAAACCGTATTCCCTGAACGCACTGATTTCTCCTTTGTGGCCAACAAGCAGATTCCTTCCGCACTAATGAAGGATTTGTTGCTCGACCAACAAACGCTGAAGGCTTCCATCTCTTCGATGGAGCTGTTCGCCAACTGTCCCCTTGCCTACTTTTTGAAATACGGCCTCAAATTACACGGTCCGATTCAAACCGCACTGAAAAACAACAGTATCGGCTCCTTAATTCATACCGTCTTCGAACGATTAGTACAAGAGCACGGTGCACAGTACCCTAACGTAGACACAAGCACGCTGCAATCCATCGTATCCGAAGAAGTCGACAAACTCATCGAAGTGTATCCAAGTCTGCAGGCTGCCTTGGCGTTGGTTAAGGTGCGTTTGATTCAACTCTTTGAAGATAACTGGTCCTTTTTGGTGCCTTTTGAAGCCCAAACCCATTTGGCGCCTTTGCATACTGAGTACACGTTCCAACAAAATCTGACGTTTTCCAATGGGATTACCTTGCAATTCAAAGGCATCGTCGATCGCATCAACGCCAACAACGATCGTTTTACCATTGTCGATTACAAAAGTTCGGCTCATCAGTTCAAAGAGGAAGCCTTTGCCAGCGGGACCCAGTTGCAGCTGCTGACGTATGCCAGCATGTTGGAGGCTACACTCAATCGTAAATGCGTCGGTGCCTTTTACTACAACGTAAGACCGCGTCGTTTGCCTCTTTCCGCCTACAAAATGATGCGCCAGAAAAAGGAACTCGTGGATCTACGTGATACACAGTTGCTGAAGGAGCAACGCCAAAAAGCCTATACCTTTAGTGGCGTAGCCTTTTTGGATGAATTGGCACTGTTGGAACAAACCCCAACCTTCCATAAGAATACCGGAAAAGACGGCTTCAAAAAGGTCGTCAACTTGGATCATGCGACACAAGTCTTGCTTCAAATATATGAGACGTTGCTAGATTCCCTATTACGTGGCACCATTGAAGCCACGCCAAACAAGGACAAATGTCCATACTGCATCTATCAAAGCGTTTGTCGAGAAAACAGTAGTGATGCCCCCAACAAGGTTGACCCTCTCGTTGATCTCGCTGCGCTTCCATTTTATTCCAAAGGAGGGAAAAGCTACGATGACGAAATGGAATAGTGAACAAACCAAAGCCATTGAAACCACGAATAAAAACGTCTTGGTTTCCGCCTCTGCCGGAGCCGGAAAGACGACCGTGCTGATTGCGCGATTGGTGCGCATTGTCATGCAAGAGCGGGTTGGAATTGATCGCATCTTGGCGATGACCTTTACCGAAGCAGCGGCCAACGAGATGAAGAAACGGTTGAATGATGCCCTAAGCAAACAATATGAAACGTGTCAGGAACCACAAGAAAGAGTGTATTTGCAAGAGCAACTCAGCTTATTGCAGAAAGCCAACATCTCTACGATTCACAGTTTTTGCTTGTCAATCATTCAAAACTATTATTATGTCATCGATTTGGAACCCAAACGTGCCAATACCATTTTGGACAGTGCCATGACGGCCCTCTATGAAAAACAAGCCATGGCCTTTGTATTGAAGCAATGTTATGAAGAAAGCCATCCAGACTTTGTTGCCTTGCAGCGTTATTTTGAGCCCATGCCAGGCAACAGCGATACTTTGGAACAAGCCATTCGCACCTTGGCCACTTTGGCCAATACCAAGGCAGAGCCGTTTGCTTGGTTAGACCAAATGCAACGTGTCTATGCGCCAAAAAGTGCTTTGTCTCAATTACCAGAAGCGATTCAATCGCTGTTTGCGCAGGCGATACTCATCCAATTGCCCCCTTACCAAAAAGCGTTGCAAGAACTGCATGACTTCATGCTTTCCTATGACCCTAACAAGCTAGACTATCTTGGCATCATTGATCAAAAGTTGCAGATTGCCAATCAGCTTTTGGCACAGCCCGCATTCGACTATACACACTTCAAAGAACAATGGTTGCAATGTGTCAAACTTACATTAAAAAGCAAACCACGTGGCAGCGGAGATACCTATAAAGTGCTTGCCGATATTGTAAAGGAAACAGAAGATGCCTTGTTGGCGGACTTATTCGATGAGCGAAAGTTTTTGCATGATTTTACTTTGCTCTATCCGATTGTGACGCAACTGGTCACACTGACAACACAGTTTATGCAGGCCTATGATGATATCAAAAAACAAGAACAAGTGATCGACTTCTCCGATATGGAACACTTTGCACTGGCCATTTTGAAGGCACAAGATGGTTGGGTTGCTTCTTTGTATCGTGAACAGTTTTATGAAATCATGGTCGATGAATTTCAAGACAGCAACGACGTCCAAGACGAATTGGTCAGCTTGATTAAAAAGGAGAACAACGTGTTTCGAGTCGGTGACATCAAACAAAGTATTTATGGCTTTCGCTATGCCAAGCCCGATTTGATGCGCTCCCTCATTGAACAAGCAGGGGAACAAGATGAGGTCATCTATTTGGCAAACAACTATCGTTCCAAAACTGCGATCATCGAGTTCAATAATTTCCTGTTTGACCAACTCATGAATCTGGACGGGTTTGCCTCTTCCTATTCCCAATACGATGCGGTCAAAAGCGGCATCCCCTCCCAAGATCTAGACCAAGTGCCGATTCATTTCCACGCTCTAAACAAAAAAACGATTGACCCGGACAACGTGCGTCACAGTGACGAATTCAAGGCGGACTACATCGTCAATCACATTATCACTAAAAAAATGACGGACTCGAAGGCAAGATGGAAGGATTTTGTTGTTTTGGTTCGTTCCAACAATAAAAAAGAAGTGTTGCGCAAACAATTTGAACGCTATCACGTTCCATGCTTTGTTGACGTGAAAAGTGGCTTCTTTCAATCCAGCGCGGTGCAATTATGTCTTTCCTTGCTGCGTTTGCTCATCAACAACCAAGATGCGATTTCCCTTTGCGCCATTGTGAACTCCCCCCTTTATCCCAAAGGGCTAGAGCACTTGGGATATTTGCGATTCCAAAAAGAAACCTCTTACTATCACGCTATGCGACAGCAAGAAGATCCCCTCATTTTGTTTTTAGATGACCTTCGCAAGCAACTGGATGTTTTGGCTATTCATGAAATCTTGAACCGCATTTTTGATTATGAAGCGTTTTATCACCTTTTTACCAATGACCAAGACAAAACCAACTTAGATTTGCTCTTCCAAAAAGCCATTCACTTTGAACAAGAAGGCGACGGATTGGACGCATTTCTAGCTTTCATTGAACAAATCCAAGACGAGAAAACAGCTGAGGCCATCCCAATTGGTTTTGATGCCGATGTTGTTCGCGTCATGAGCATTCACCAGTCCAAGGGGTTGCAGTTCCCCTGTGTATATTTGTGGTCGTCTTCGCGCATGATGAAAATGGAGAACAAAGAGATGATGATGGTGGACGAACAGCTTGGATTGGGTCTCAAATGCTTTGACGTCGAAAACGGAACCATCAGCAAAACCTTGCCACGCTTGGCCATTGAATTCAAAAAAGACAAAGAAGAGCTTGAAGAAGAAATGCGGATCTTATATGTTGCGACAACCCGTGCTCAAAACGAAATGCACATCGTCGATTTGGTAGAGGATTTGGCCCCATACGAAAAGCCATTGACCCCATCATCCATCTTCGCACGCAAAGGGTATACGTCTTGGATTTTGGGTGCCTTCCATCAAATCCAGCCCCATCTTTTCCTTCGCAGCACCATTGATGCTCCTTGGAAGATCCAACGCCTTCCAGCTTCCCAAACACCGAACAAGGCGCTGCCCATTACACCAAAGCTTCATCCCACCACACAATACCTTACCCCAACCAAACAAAAAGTTACTCCACTCAATCCCGTGCTTGCGTTCAACAAAACCCAGTATGGCTTTGTCATCGGAAATGCCATGCATGCCATGGTGGAACGTTTGCCCAATGAACCTTGGGATGAAGCTTTGATTGCGCAAACCGCAAACGAACTGCGCTTTAACATCGCACCTGCCCAAGTAACCCAATTACTGGCACTAAGTCAAAATCCGCTTTTTCAAGACCTGCAAAAGCAGGAGATATCCAAAGAGTTGGACTTTATGGTCAAAACGCAAGAGGGCATCATCAATGGAGTGATGGACTACGTGGCAGTGGGTGAACACGTTACCTTGATTGACTTTAAAAGTGATGCGCATCTAAGCGCTGCACAGCTTTTGCAATTGTATACGCCACAGCTGCAAAGCTATGGCCAAGCGTTGCACTACATGTACCCAACCCACACCATAAAGACCTACTTGTATAGTTTCGCGCACAATGCGTTTATCGAAGTTGTGCATGGAGCATAGTCCACTGCGCATCAACCGTTGTATTTCGCTTTATCGAAAACAACTTCCCCAGATGATACCAATAAATCCAAAAATCTATAGACGAATCAATGACCCAACGGTGATGCCCATTTCCTTTGAATGAAAAATAACCGTACATTCCCTTCCATGGTGCAATCCGATCAAAGGGCTAGTTGGATCCGCTTAGCATGGTGCGTTGTAATTTTATGTTTTCACTATTTATGCACTGTTAATACCTCCATTCTTTCTCGCTGTTGAAGGCAACAGCCACACTGTAATTTTATGTCTACTTTTGGTAACTGTTCCAAATCAGTGGTCTCATTTCTCCATTATGAGTATGCGCAAGGGAGTTCTCCTTCAACAGTAAGGGAAGTCTTTCCTATTCATTGCGAAATCATTTCCACAAATTTTCTCGCTGCATAAATCACATATTGTGTGTTTTGCTTGACTTTTATCGTATCTAACACGTGGAGGTTTTATAGGGTTCTAACCGTAATGGACTAGTAAATCAAACCATCAAAATTTCATTGTCTATTGTGCTTTATTGGACTAAAAAAGGTAGGGTTCCATTGAGGAATCCTACCTTTTTTGTGCTAGTAATTTGAAGTTGTTACTTCATCATTCGCATGGCCATGCTCGTATTCTGCTTTGATCTCGTAATGGATGATCAAGGCCAAGAAGGCACGAAGCACGATGATGGCACCCAACATTCCGATTTCCCCCCAGTCGTTGATGACTACGGTTTTCAAAATTTCGGCTCCCATTTTAAACTCAAGACCCAACGCCAATGCATTCCCCAATTCAATTTTGATTGGGTAGTGACGGTTGGTAAACATTGCGTTGATGTAACGGTACATTGCTTTGATGGAACCAATGGCAATGACCATGATTCCGATCAACTCAATGATGGATGTAATCTCAGGAACGATGTTCACAAGTACGTTGTGAAACGAAAATCCTTCGCTCGCTGCAATCAATAACATATTTGGCATACTATTCTCCTTCTATGAGGAAGAGATCCCTATTTGTTGTTGAAGTATTCGATGACCTCAGACACAGATTTGGATTCTTCGATTTGTTTGATGGTGCGTCCCAACAATTCTCCAACGGAGAGCACACTCATCTTTGGACACAATGCCGCATTTTTGTCTTGCGGAATCGTGTTGGTTGTAATAAATTCTACGATGCGTGAATCATTCAAACGATCGATGGCTGGACCGGACAAAACCCCGTGAATGCACGTTGCATATACTTCCACAGCACCTTTGTCATACAGCATATTAATCCCACTCATCAACGTGCCGGCAGTATCTACGATGTCATCAATGATGATGGCACGTTTTCCTTCCACATCCCCCAAAATGTTCATCGCGTCCGCTACATTTGGTTTTGGACGGCGTTTGTCGATGATGGCAAGTGGGGCTTGCAACATTTCGGCCAATTTACGAGCACGGGTTGTTCCCCCATGATCTGGCGATACCACAACGATGTTGTCGAGGTTTTTGGAACGGATGTATTGTCCGATAAGAGGAATTCCGCTGATGTCATCCGCAGGAATGTTGAAGAACCCTTGGATTTGAGTTGCATGCAACTCCATCGTAATCACTCTGCTTGCACCCGCCACTTCTAACATATCGGCTACCAGTTTAGAGGTGATAGGTTGGCGTGGTTTTGCCTTGCGATCTTGACGAGCATACCCAAAGTATGGCATCACCACATTGATTTTTTCCGCTGATGCGCGTTTGCAGGCATCAATGGCAATCAAAACTTCCATTAAATTACTAGAAACAGGGTTACATGTACTTTGGATAATGTAAACATTTTTTCCACGTACACTTTCTCCCAATTCAACTAGGATTTCTCCATCAGCAAAGTGATGAACATCAGCTTTGCCCATTGGGATTCCTAGGGTAGTACATACTTCTTGAGCCACTTCTTTACTAGAAGTGAGTGAAATAATAACGGTTTGTTCCAACATGTGATTTGTCCTCTCTTACTTTTTCAAATATTTAGACCCAAAGCCCTCTTTGTTTTCTTGACGGCAACGAGCGATTCCCATATCCCCATCTGGTACATCTTTTGTAATGGTTGAACCTGCCGCACATACAGCTTTGCTTCCAATGCTGACCGGTGCAATGATGTTCACGTTGCTTCCGATGAAGGCACCATCCCCTACAATGGTTTTAAACTTGTTTTTCCCATCGTAGTTTACGGTAACCACACCACAGCCAACGTTGACCGCTTTTCCAAATTCACTATCTCCCAAGTACGTCAAGTGCGCGCACTTGCTTCCTTCCCCAAAATTCGTTTTCTTAAATTCTACAAAGTTTCCGATGCGAGCATTTGCATGAACCGTCGTATGTTCGCGTAAATGTGCAAATGGACCAATGGTTGTGCCATCATGAATCACGGAGTTGATGATTTTAGATGACTCCACGGTAATGTGATTGCCCAATACGGCATGATCGATGATCGAGCCATTGGTAATGTGGCAATGAGAACCAATGACGCTTTTGCCTTTGATGGTCACATTTGGTTCGATGATCGTATCGGTGCCGATGATGACATCTGCATCGATATACGTTTGATCTGGACTTACCAAGGTCACCCCATTCAACATGTGGTGGCGATTGATGCGCTTGCGCATCAATTCATTGGCATGTGCCAAATCCAAACGGTCGTTGACCCCTAGCGCTTCATTGAAATCTTTAACCACGACCCCCTCGACGCTGAGCTGGTTTTCATTAAAAATTTCAATCAAATCCGTCAAATAATACTCTTTTTGAGCATTGTTGTTATCGATGTGCGTAATGTACGCACGCAGTGCATCGGCTTTGAAGCAATACAGTCCCGTATTGATTTCCGTAAGTGCCAAGGTTGCTTCATCGGCATCTTTGGCTTCTACGATGCGCTCCACCAGTCCTTGCGCATTACGTACGATTCGACCGTAGCGTTTCCCATCCTCAAGTTGGGCCGTTAAAACGCTCATCGCATGCGTGCGGTTGGTTTCAAACATCGTCTCAATCGTCTCTAGGGTAAACAATGGAGTATCCCCACAAATCACTAGGACATCCCCTTCAACCTCTTGCAGCAAAGGCACAGCTTGCAATATTGCATGACCCGTTCCCAGTTGTTCGCGTTGTTCAACGTACCGTACAGAATCTTGTAAATGCGCTTGGATGCTTTCCGCTTGGTGACCCACTACGACCACAATATTTTCCACATCCGCTTTTTTCAAAACGTCCACAACGTGTTGAATCATTGGTTTGTTGCATACTTGGTGCATGACTTTATTCAGCCCGGATTTCATACGGGTGCCTTTTCCGGCAGCTAAAACAATTGCAGATCTCATAGTTTATCCCTCCGACTATCTATTGTATCAAATTTTCCATTAAAATTTAAGCGTTTCAGTGCTTTTTCACACAAATGCACTTACACAGCTAAACAATCCTTGGTCTTTGTAATGTTTATGTGCCTTTTCCAGCAACTCGGTGTCATGACTCAGTGCAAAAACAGTAGAACCACTCCCCGACATCAGCACATGCACAAAGCCCATTTCGGTGAGTTCGGCTTTGATGGTTGCAATTTCAGGAACCAAGCGCAACGCGCTTTGTTCCAAGGAGTTGCCCATGGCTTTTGCCAATGCGTTTTCATCATGGTTTTGCAATGCTTCAATCAAAGCATCAATGTCAGGATGTGGCAAGGTAGCATGATCCAGTGTTTGAAAAGCCAGTGGCGTGGAAACCCCTTGTTCGGGTTTGACCAACAACACCTGCATGTTCAAGGTATTGGCAATGGGTTCGATTTGTTCTCCAATGCCCTTGACCCGTGCGCAGGTGTTATGTACACAAAATGGCACATCTGCCCCTATTTTTTTGCCCAAAGCTGCCAGCTCCTCTAGGGGGCGATGCAGTCTTGCAAGCTCATTGATTCCACGCAATACTGCTGCTGCATCGGCACTGCCTCCGGCCAGTCCTGCTTGCATCGGGATGCGTTTGTGCAGGACTACTTGGTAGTGTTCGCGTAAGCCATAGGTTTCTTGCATCAATGCTATGGCCTTTAAAATGGTGTTGTGTTCATCCACTGCAAGGTTGCTGCCCTTGATGATGAGCTCATTGCTTGAGTGAACATTGAGTTCTAGTTCGTCGGCCAGCGCCAACGGCATCATGACCATATCCAATTCGTGGTATCCATTGTCCATCTTCAAAACCACATTTAAACTCAAATTAATTTTCGCGTTGGCTAAGATTTGCATGTTGGTTCACCTTATACAATCGAAGGAAATCTTCGAGCGTCAAACTCTCCGCACGTGCGGCAGGCGCTATGTTCGCTGCCTCAAGTTGTTGTTTGGCCGTTTCTTTGTCCGTAACGTATTCTGCATAGTTGTTTAAAATCGTTTTGCGGCGTTGCTTGAAACACGCCTTTACAATTTCAAAAAAGTGATCTTCATTGATGTCGTTTGGGGTTTCTTTAAAGGTAAACTGAACCACCGCAGAGTCGACGTTGGGTTTTGGATTAAAGACATTTTTCGGAATTTTCATAACCGTTTTAACATCGCAACGGTATTGTGTAATAACACTAAGCGCATTGTAGTCCTTGGTATTGACCTGTGCACTGAAGCGGTCTGCCACCTCTTTTTGCATCATGACCGTGATGCGTGCAATGCGTGCATTCGATTCAAAAATCTTAAACAAAATCGGTGTTGTGATGTAGTATGGCAAGTTTGCTGCGATGACTACATCATAGCCTTGTTGGGTAAAGGCCGCGACATCCGCTTGTAAGTCGCGTTCCAAAAAATCACCATGGCGCACTTCGACATTGTCGTAAGGAGCTAAGGTGTCAGCCAAAACCGGAATCAAGCGGTCGTCGATTTCATAGGCAATGACTTTTTGCGCATGCTCGGCCAACTCCTGGGTCAAGGCCCCAATCCCAGGACCAATTTCAAATGCCACGCAGTGATCGCTAACGATGGCATGGGTGGCTATTTTTTCAACGATACCCGGTTCAATCAAAAAGTTTTGACCGTAATTCTTTTTCGCAAATAATTGGTGTTTTTCTAATATTTCCTTCGTTCTGGAAGGGGTGGCTATTCTTCTGATCATGGAAGCTCCTTTATGATGGTCTCAAGTGTATCTTTGTCAATTTGTAACATATTCAAACGTTTAAACAAGGTTTTCGCATTGGCTTCCCCAAGAAAAAGCAAATTGCCGACTTGTTGACGCAATGCTTTGGAATGGGGTTGTCCATTCAAACCCAAGGCCAAGAATTCACCCTGGCTTAGGCTTTCCTCAAAGTGCTCCTGGTAGGTAATGACATGTTTCAAAGCGTTTTGCAAATCGGCTTTGCTGGCATGTTCAATGCCAACTTTTTTGGTCGTCTTTGCCAGTGCCTTCTCAATGAATGCGTTTTGACAGTGGGGAACGCTTTGATTGATGCGCTCACGAATTTTATTGCCTGGCACATCCGGATCGGTAAAGATAATGATGCCCCGCTTTTGCTGCGTTTGGCGAATCATCTCCAGCGTCGCATTTGACAAATACGTCCCCTGGGTTTCGATTGTATCACAGTCAAAATACTTTTTAAGGGTATCACTGTCGTGTTTCCCTTCTACTACGATTACTTGTTTGATTTTCACGTTTATCACCACTCCTATTTTATCACAAAAGCACCATCGACTCCACCAAAGAAAAACGTCGCTAGGCGACGTTTTTATACAGCACAACGATTTTTTGAAATCTTTCCACCCACGCGAATGATTTTCACTTGAGGATTATGCAAGGATCGATTCAGTTGCAAGGTATAGTTCTTTTGACTTCCTTTAAAGAAATCCAGTTTGGCTCCCTTGATGGCACCGCCACGATCGACAACGACTGCTTGAAATGGAGTATTCGGTGATAATCCATAACCACTAAAGCCGTGATTGGATACTTCCAAAATACTGCACATCGGAATGTTGGGATCCGCTGCTACCAAGTAGTAGTTTCCATATTTGATTCCAGGTGCAAAGCTCCCATTGTTTTGCATTACACTATCTGTAGTGAGTGGCAATCCAATGGCCGCATTGCCTTTCCCGGTGGTTTGACCGCTGCATCCCACGCAATCAACACCATAGGTTGTGATTTTGGCTTGGAAGGTAGCTCCTGCTACAACATTTGAACCATATTGAATAATGGCTGGTTCTGCGTCGATATATCCCGTCGCACCCAACAATGGGGTTTTGGATAATACCGTACCGGTGTGGTCTTTGGTGATGACGTAATCTTGGGTTTGGTATGAAGGTTTCCCATTGCTGATCTTGCTTGCAAGCCATGGTAAACCGGCACGCCCGTCATAAGCTCGTACTTCGGTTCTTGGTTTGGCAAGCGCGGTCTTTTCAGTGACCATTTCTGTCTTTAATACGGGTTCCGCTAAAGCTTCTGCTGTACTGTAAGTTTTAAAGAGCACTTCGGATTCGGCTCCTTGTTCGATGTTAGCGTATGAACTCATGACATTAGATCCAACACACCCACTAAGTGTAAGCATCATAGTGAGGTATGCGAAGATTCTACGTTTTAACTTCATGCATCCGCCTCCTTTTTTGACGTAGCGCTATTGTAGCACAAGATTATTTTTTTGTCTAATTTTCATATTATTGCACTAAGTGAAAAGGCCCTATTTAGGGCGTAATCGTCAATTGTAAGCACCTACACAAGCGCTTACAACCGCGTTTTCAAAGAAAAATTTGTGAATTTTATAGTTTTATTATCAAATACAGCAAACATCGGTCTTTTTGCAGTTTTAAATCCTCGTTATGGTTCTAAAAATGTGCATCAAAAGCCCCATTTTAGGCGATATTGGCACCATTTATTGCTTACACGCCCATGAAGTGCTCTGTTTTAATAAAAAAAAGGACACAAGCAGCGCTTGTATCCTTTTGTGATTTACTTGATAATGCTTGGTTCCCAATTTGCATCTGGTGCCAAATCAAACAATTTCGCAACCGTTGCGGCAACGTTTGCCAATCCAAAATCTCCTTCAGCCAATTCCACATCTGCCCCATAAACGATAAATGGTACTTTATTGAGGGTATGTGATGTTTTTGGTTTTGGTGCTTTTCCTTCTTTGGCTTTTTCCAACATTTCGTCCGCGTTTCCATGGTCTGCTGTTAGAATCAAGATTCCGTTGACTGCATCAACGGCTTTGATCAAACGTTCTACAGCCAAGTCAACCGTCTCAACACCAACCAAAGTAGCTTCATAGTGACCTGTGTGTCCGACCATGTCTCCATTTGGATAGTTAACGCGCAAGAAATCGTATTTTTTTGACGCAATGGCATCAATCAACGTATCGGTGATTTGTGCTGCCTGCATCCAAGGACGTTGTTCGAATGGAACGCTGTCAGATTTGACTTCCACCCACGTTTCAAGGGTTTCTGAAATTTTCTCAGAGCGGTTTCCGTTCCAGAAATACGTCACGTGACCATATTTTTGGGTTTCTGACACCGCATATTGGCGAATGCCATGTTTTACCAACAACTCGGTCAATGTGTGTCTGATTTTTGGTGGGTGTACCAAGTAGTTGGTCGGGATTTTCAAGTCTCCATCGTATTGCAACATTCCAGCATACATAACATTTGGTACGCGAACGCGATCAAACTTGTCGAAATGTTCCATTTCAAATGCATTGGAAATTTCCAAAGCGCGGTCGCCTCTAAAGTTAAACAAGACTACGGCATCCCCATCTTCGATGGTTCCGACAGGTGTGCCATTTTCCCCAATGACAAACGCAGGCAAGTTTTGGTCAGCGATGCCTTCCACTTCTTGTCTAAACGTTTCCACCGCCTCTTTTGCAGATGCAAACTGACGACCTTCTCCAAGAACATGGGTTTTCCATCCCAATTCAACCATTCCCCAGTCCGCTTCATAACGGTCCATGGTCACTTTCATGCGTCCGCCACCGCTTGCGATGCGTGCATCAAACTCTGCATCATTAAGCGCTGCTAGCGTATTTTCGATTTCTTCAAGGTACAACAAACCACTTGTTTCAGGAACATCACGTCCATCCAACAAGACATGTAAGCGCACTTTGCGAATGCCTTCTGTTTTGGCTTGTGTAATCAATGCTTTCAAATGATCGATGTGAGAGTGCACGTTTCCATCAGACAACAATCCGATAAAGTGCATGGTCCCATCCATTGAACGGCTAACCAACTCTTTCCATGTTGTTGTTTCAAAGATTTCTTTGCTCGCGATGGACTCATTGACCAATTTTGCCCCTTGTGCATAAATTTGTCCGCATCCCAATGCGTTGTGACCCACTTCAGAGTTCCCCATATCGCCATCGCTTGGCAATCCAACTGCAACCCCATGCGCTTTGATAGCAACATTGGGTACACTTGCCATCAAGCGATCCAAGTTCGGTTTGTATGCGTTGTTGACTGCATTGCCATAATTGTTGTCTGACAATCCAATTCCGTCCATTACGACTAATACCACTGGTCTTTTGTTCATAATTTCGTCCTCCTAGTTACCCTAATAATATAACACTTATTGTATAAAAAATATACCTTTAACACCGTGCATTTTCCAAGTGCCACGAATGCAACCAGGATGTGTTCCTTCACCCTTCTCCTGGAACAAAAACCCAAGGGAATTGCCATGAATCCGTGAATACGTTGGTTCCCTTTTTTCTTTTAGGAGTGCTATACTGAAAGAAATGAGGTGAATGTATGAAAATTGGCATGATGAAAAAGGTATTAACCATCATCGATCGGGAAGAAATCAAGGGATTGAATGTTCAACCAATGCTCGATGCTACCTATGACGCTTTGATTGTGGAGTTTCCCAACTATCATCGTCAGCAATTGGAGCACTTTTTCCAGTCTCTTTTTGAAGTCAATGTGCTCAAGCAAACCCCTAATGGGCTGGATCTCTCCCCCGCTGCTACCATTTTGGCGCGCTCTTTGCTCAACTCCGATTCCGAGGCATTGGCCTTTTTCGAAATCATTTGTCACAACAGCAATCATTTGCATCCCTTGAAAGCCTATTTGCGCACCAATGAAGCCAAGGATCACCGCTTCTTTGAAACCTATTTGGGCTCTTATGAATTTTTTCAGTTTGCCCTCCAATCATCATTGTTTCAAAAACACGGCCACCAATATTTCATCAATCCAAGGTTGATCCCCGATTGCAAACGCATCGTGGGGGAATACTTGCACCATCCCCCTTTGCTCTCTGACACCCTCAAAGCCATCTTCACCAAAGAAGTCATCTCCTTCCAACATCACCACAGTTTCCGCAATCAGGAACGAAGCATGATTGACTATTATAACAAGCATTCCATCTTGAATATCCTTCCTTATCTTGGCATTCCGGAAAGCCGTGATGATACCAAGATCTTGCAAAGCTTCTACAAGGATACCTTGTTTCATGAATTTGACCACTGCTGTGCCATTTGTGGGATTAACCTTGCCCAAATGCTCATTGCCTCCCACATCAAACCGTTTCGGGATTGCGGTCACCTCTTTGAAGCCATTGACAACAATAACGGTTTGCTGCTTTGCCGAAACCACGATTACTTGTTTGACCAAGGTTACATCACCTTCGACGAACAAGGCGTGCTCATCCTCAGCGAACCCCTCAAACGCATTTCAAATTATGAGCGCAAGTTTGTGCTGCAACCAAACTTTGTGCTACCAGCCGATCTATTGAGACGTTC